>JAKEEJ010000120.1 GCA_022616655.1 Nevskiales bacterium
GCGCAGGGCCTGCTTCTGCCCGTAGAACAGTTGCAACCGGTCCACTTCGATCGCAATCGCCTGCGGCTCCTGCGACGGTTCGGAGCGGGAACGGCCCAGGGACTCGATGTCGAGGGCGTGGGTCAATGACGTTTTCGGTTGTGTGCCAGTCATGATTGTATTATCCAAAAAATATCTCCGCTCATTGATCGAGCGCCCGGTAGCGTTCGCGCAGGCGATTGCGGATCCGGATCGCCGCCAGATTCAGAATGACGATCACGCCGACCAGCAGCAGCGCCGTGGCGTACACCAGCGGCCGCGCCGCCTCGACGTTGGGGCTCTGGAAGCCGACGTCGTAGATGTGAAAACCCAGGTGCATGAACTTGCGGTCCAGGTGCAGGAACGGCAGGTTCAGGTCCAGCGGCAGCGACGGCGCCAGCTTGACCACGCCCACCAGCATCAGCGGCGCCACCTCGCCCGCCGCCCGCGCAATCGCCAGAATCAGGCCGGTCATCATGGCCGGGCTGGCCATGGGCAGCACCACGCGCCACAGGGTTTCGGCCTTGGTGGCCCCCAGGGACAGGCTCGCCTCGCGCAGCGAACGCGGAATCCGCGCCAGGCCTTCTTCCGTGGCGACAATCACCACCGGCAGCGTGAGCAGGGCCAGCGTGAGCGAGGCCCAGAGAATGCCCGGGGTGCCGAACACCGGCGCCGGCGCCGCTTCGGGATAGAACAACTTGTCAATGTTGCCGCCGACGAAATACACAAAGAATCCCAGACCAAACATGCCGAACACGATGGACGGTACCCCGGCCAGGTTGTTGACCGCGATGCGGATGATGCGCGTCAGCGTGCCCTGGCGCGCGTACTCGCGCAGATAGACCGCGGCCACGACGCCAAACGGCGTAACGATCGCCGACATGATCAATACCATCAGCACGGTGCCGAAAATCGCCGGAAAGATCCCGCCTTCGGTATTGGCCTCGCGCGGGTCGCCCGCGCCGAACTCCCAGAGCTTGGTCAGGTAGTAACCCAGTTTGTCCACGACGTGCATGGCATTGGGCCGGTACCCGCGCACGATCTTGGACAGGGGGATTTCCAGCTCCTGCCCGTCCACCGTACGCACCAACACGCTGTCACGGCGGATGTCGCTGTACAACCCTTCCAGCCGTTTTTGCAGATCGCCGTACTGGCCTTCCAGCGCCTGCCCGCGACGCTCCAGTTCCGCATAGTCTTCCGGGTGGCTCGCGGGCGTTTTGTGGTCCAGCTCCAGCCGGCGGCTTTTCAGACGCAGCTGTTCCAGACCGTAGTTGATGGCGCCGATTTCATCCTTCTCAATGCTCCGGATCTGCTGACGCAGATCATTGGCGCGTTGCTGCAGCGGTCGCCAGGCGGCGTAGGCTTCGTCGCCGGAAGCGGTGATCGCGCCGTCCTGTCTGACCGCGATCATCTCGCCGTAAAAATTGCCCCACTCCATGCGCTCCAGCACCAGGGCATTTTCAGGATAACGGCGCTCGACCAGCCAGTCGTCCAGCAGGTAGCGGAAATCAGCCCCGTACAGATCGCGGTTGCCCACCTTGAGCAGCAGGCGGTCGTAGAAATGCTGGCGGCTGTCCACCGCCAGTCCGGCCGACTGCAAACGCGCGGTGGTGTAGGTTTCCGACTCGACAAGCTCCGCCATCAGGCGCACGGGCTCTTTGCCGGGTTCGCGGTACTCTCCCACCACCACGTCGGCCGGCCAGAAAAACGGCAGGCCGCGGGCCGCGATCAGAAACAGCAGCGACACGACGATGATCACGCTGGTAGCGATGGCGGCGGCCGTCACCCACACGTACGGCGTCCCGGACCGGACATACGCGCGCATGTCCCTCAGGTTCTGGCCCGACAGATCGCGCGACGCGACGGAGAGCTGTGGAGGAAGATCCATCAGACGTGTCCGTATTTTTCGCGCAGACGCTGGCGCACGACTTCCGCCACCGTGTTGATGGCAAACGTGAACAGGAACAGCACCAGCCCGGCCAGAAACAGCAAGCGGAAGTGGGTGCTGCCGACTTCGGATTCCGGCATCTCCACGGCCACGTTAGCCGACAGCGTACGCATACCCGAAAACAGGCTGAAGTCCATCACCGGCGTGTTGCCGGTGGCCATCAGCACGATCATGGTCTCGCCCACGGCGCGGCCCATGCCGATCATGACCGCGGCAAAGATGCCGGGACTGGCCGTCGGCAGCACCACGCCCATCAGCGTCTGCCAGGGCGTGGCGCCCAGCGCCATCGAACCCAGTGTCAATTGCTTGGGCACGGAAAAGATGGCGTCCTCGGCAATGGAAAAAATGCTGGGGATCACCGCCACGCCCATGGCGATTCCCACCACCAGGGAATTCCGCTGGTCGTAACCGATGCCCAGCTCGCGGTCCATCCAGGCCTGCATATTGCCGCCAAACAGCCACTCCTCCATGGGCTTGGCCAGCACAAAACAGCACCAGACCACGCCCACCACCACCGGAATCAGCAGCGCTGCTTCCCAACCCGCCGGCACCCGGAAGCGCACGGCGTCCGGCAAGCGCTGCCAGCCATACCCCACCAGCGGAATGGAAAACGGCAGCAGCAACAGGGTCAGGAACACGCCGGGCAGATGGGCCTCCACAAACGGCGCCAGCCAGAGCCCGGCCAGAAAACCCAGCACGACGGTCGGCAGCGCCTGCATGATTTCCACCGTGGGCTTGACCACCTGGCGCATCGTCGGCGCCATGAAGTTCGCGGTAAAGATGGCGCCCAGCACGGCCAGCGGGATGGCGAAAAGCATGGCGTAGAACGCGCCCTTGAGCGTACCCAGCGTCAGGGGCGCCAGCGAGAATTTGGGTTCGAAGTCGCTCGACGCCGCCGACGATTGCCACAACTGGCGCGGCTCGTCATAGCTTTCGTACCAGATTTTTCCCCACAGCGCCGACCAGGACACTTCCGGATGTTCGTTCTCGACCCGGAAGGATCGGAAGCTGCCGCTGCGACTCAGCGCCAGCAGGGCATGCGCGCGCGGCTCGAAGGCCAGAACACTCACCGGCTCATCGAAGGCATCCAGTTCCAGAACCTTGCGCTGCGAGGTCGAGTAATAAAGCGCCACCCGCCCGCTTTCGGTCCCCACCGCAAACCCGCGCCGGCGCTGCTCCACGGCCAGCGCGGTCACGGCCCCGCCCGGCCCTTCAAACCCGCGCACGCGCGCCAGATACCAGATCGCATCGCCGTCGGCGGCACTCTCCGGGCGGCGTGCGGGGAACCACTGGGTGATTTTTCCGGTCTGGTCGGTCACCAGAATCGAGATCCCGCCCGCCATGTACGTCGCCTGCTGCACCGGCGCACCGGCCTCTACGGTATTCAACAGTTCCGGCGGTTCGGCGCCGCGCAGGTGGTAGAAAGCAATCTTCCCCTGCTCCATATCAATCACGGACAGCCAGTCCATCAAGGGATTGACCAGCACCTGTTGGGCCTTGAGCTCCGGCGTGAAACTCAAATCCGCCGCCACCTGCAATTGACTGCCTCCCAGCAGACCGGTCTGCGCCTCGAGTGCCTTGATCCGCACCCGGTTCCGGCGGTCGGTCGCGGCAAAAAACAACTGCCCGCGCTCGTCGCGCACGGTCAGCGAGCGCGGCGCCTCGTCCATGAACGGCAGCGGAGTCTCCCCGTAGGGAAACTCCAGACCCGGATCAATGCGGCGCCGGTCGTCGGGATAGGTGACGGTGTAGGCGTGCTTGAACACCAGCACCGAACCGTCGGACAGACCCGCGGCCAGGGTGTTCTGGTCCATGGAAATCGGCGCGATCTGAACCACGCGGCGCTCACCCACCGGCAAACGCAGCTGTTTGCGTACGGTACCGTCGCCCAGATCGAAAAACATCACCTCGCCGCCCGCCGAAACGCGCAGACCGATCTCCGCCTGCTCCTCGGCAGTCAGATACAGCGTCTCCTGCCCATCTCCCGGCAACCGAAACTGGGCGCGCGGCTCCACCACCGCCGGCCTGAACAGCGGGAACACTTCGGTGAGGAGATAGACAAAGATCAGCAGCAGCGCGGCCAGTACCGCCACGCCGCCGATGCCCACCAGGTTGCGCGCGAGCAGGTCCTTGAGGTACCGCCAGCGCAAATGAACCCTGGGCTCCGCATAGGCTCCGGCCGGTGAGGCAACGGCAGTTTCGGCGGCGGGACTCATCGGCACGGCGTCAGAAGAGGAAAGGACGGTAAGAGTGCATTTCAAAATTTAGCGGGGCCGTTCGTGGTGAGCCCGTCGAACCATGAACGGCCCATGATCGTCCCAGGGTTTGCCCGTTCACCCGTTCGACAGGCTCAGGGCGAACGGGCAAGCAATACGTAATTTTGAAATCCGCTCGCTTTAAGGAAAGAGCGATGATCCACCCTTTCCGGAAGCCTCGGCAAGAGGCCC
>JAKEEJ010000121.1 GCA_022616655.1 Nevskiales bacterium
AGAATCACTAGGCGGCGGAGCTCGTTCCTAGCCCTGCACGAAACCGGCCGCCGTCGCAGTGACCGAATAATTGTTAACAGGCCCTAGAAGAGGGGCTCAGTGCAGCCGGGCTTTCAGCCAGGTTTCGAATTCTTCCGACGGCAGCGGCCGCGCGAAGTAATACCCCTGCTGCAGGACGCAACCCAGCTCTTTCAGATACTGCTGCTGCGCCGCGCTTTCCACGCCCTCCGCCACAACATCCAGACCCAGGCTGTTGGCCAGCGCAATGGTGGCGGAGACGATGGCACGGGAGGTGCGCGAGCTCTCGACCTGGGCGACGAAGCTGCGGTCAATCTTGATCCGGTCAATCGGAAAGCGCTGCAGATAACTCAGGGCCGAATGGCCGGTGCCGAAATCGTCAATGCAGAGCCGGTGTCCGTGCTGGCGGATCTCCTGCAGAAAGCGCTGGCTCTGCTCGGGACGCTCCATCATGGCGCTCTCGGTGATCTCGAACTCCAGCAGACCGGGCCGCAGGCTCTGCGCCAGTTCCAGCTCCTGCACCCGCGACAGCACTTTGTGATCCTGCAGCTGGCGCGCGGAAAGATTGACCGATACCGGCATCTCGGGACTCTTCTGGCACCAGTGCAGGGCTTGCTGGTAGGCGCGGATCAGGCACTGTTCGCCCAGATCGCCAATCAGGTCCGATTCTTCGGCCACGGGAATGAACTCGGCGGCGGCCACCGTACCGCGTCGCGGGTGACGCCAGCGCAGCAGGGCCTCGGCACCCACGGTGCCGCCGGTCTGGGTGTTGACGATGGGCTGGTAGTACGGCTCGAACTCGTTGGCCGCGAGGCCGCGGCGGATATCCCCCACCAGCATGAGCTTGTGGTGGGCGGCGTCGGTCAGATCGGCGTTGGCGAACTGCACGTTGTTGCGGCCGCGCCGCTTGGCCAGGTACATCGCGGCGTCGGCGCTGGACAGAACCTGTTCGGCGCTTTGCCCGTTCGTGGGATAAACGGCAATGCCGATGGACGCGGTCAGATACAGGGGCGCGGCGCCAATCCGGTACGGCTTGACCATGCCGCGCAGAATGGCTTCCGCCACCTGCTGCAACCGGAGCCGTTCCGACTCCTCACGCCGGAGCCCCTCGATCATCACGGTAAATTTGTCGCCGCTGTAACGGCACACCAGGGCCGGTTCCGGAACCAGCTGTTGCAGCCGGTGGGCCGCTTCGCGCAGAAAACGGTCGCCCGCGCCATGGCCGAGGCTGGCATTGACCGACTTGAGGTCGTCCAGGTCGAGAAACAGCACGGCCAGGCCGGTGCCGGTGCGTGCGCATTTGATGATTCCGCTGCTGAGCGCCTCGTCCAGCCGTGCGTGATTGGCCAGACCGGTGAGCGGGTCGCGGTAGGCGATGGTGCGCAGCTTTTCGGCCTCGTCCCGGAACTGGTTCAGGGCGTGCGAGATGTCGCCAAACTCGGGCGAGTGCGGCACGGGAATGACCACGTCGGCTTCACCGGCGGAAACCCGGCGCACGGTCGCCACCATGCGACGCAACGGACGGACCAGGGAACGGCTCACGGTAAGGATCAACAGAATCCCCAGCAGAAAGGCGGCCACGGTGCTGATCTGGGCCCAGTACACACTGTTCTCCGCCGCCCGCCGGGACGCCTCGCGCAGACCGGCATACGCCTGGACCTGCTGCCGCTCGACCTCCTCCAGACTCTGTTCCACCGCCTGCGCGTACTGTTGCATCTGGCGGGCGTGCTGTTCCGCTTCGACGTACCGACCGCCCAGCATGGCCGCCACGGCTTTCCGCTGGACGTCCGGCATTTCGTTCAGTCCGGCACGCAGCTCGGAGGCCGTTTCGGGCGCAAAAAGTTCGAGCGCTGACAGTTCAAGTTCAAATTGTGTCCGGGCCTCCACCAGGGACTGCCGGGCCTGGGTCTGCCAGGCGGTATTGCGCACCAGCAGGGCGGAGGCCAGGTTGTTGTTCAGCTGCCGGAGATTGGACAGCGCAGCTTGCACCCGATGGAGCGTGGCCACCTGCTCGGTCTGCTTGTTTTCATGAGCGGTCAGCACCGCCTCGCGCTGGATCACGTTCTGCAGCAGGACAACGGTGACGGCCAATGCCGTCACGATGGCCAGACTCAGCCCAAACAACCGCAAACTGACGCTGCGCAGCAGTCTCATGGAAGACGGGACGGAAAACAGAAACGGAGGAACAACCACCGAACCGGAAGGTGCATCGCCAGGCTGCAGTCCCAACCTGCGACGCACGGCGGGAGGTTAGACAAACGGCCTCCCCCGCAAACAGCGGCAGCGGATCCATTCCGGTGGAAAAATTGATTTCGGGGTCGGGCGCAAATGTCGTAAAGTCAGAGTCAGTGCCGCGTGATCGTTGTTGATTTCGCGCCTCGCCAGAGCTCAGAGAATGTTTTGGGTTTGAAACAGGGGCGATCATCATACCGATTTTTTCTTGAATCTCGCCACCGGCGGTTACGGGACTCGTGCGCCGTTACGGCATTCCCGTAATCCATACAAGTCCTGGAGGCGCCGAGAAGGTCTTTCGTCCCGTAATATGATTGGGCATTTCAGAAACCCTTCCATGAGGACGCCTGTGCCACGCTTGTTCCCAGGCCTGTTCATCGCACTGTTCGCCGCGGCCTGCGCCACGTCGCCACTGGGTCGCCACCAGCTCAAGCTGGTGTCCGATGCGCAGATGAACCAGATGGGCGTCGCCGCCTATCGCGACGTGCAGAAAAAAACTCCCACCGTCCAGGACCCCGGCATCGTGACGTACGTGAACTGCGTGGCCACCGCCGTGTTACGGGAAACCGGCGGTTCTGTTGCGTGGGAGATCACCACGTTTGACGACAAGCAGGTCAATGCGTTTGCGCTGCCCGGCGGCAAGATCGGCGTTTATGCCGGCCTGCTCAAAGTGGCGCAGACCCAGGACCAGCTGGCCGCCGTGATCGGGCACGAAGTGGCACACGTGCTGGCCGGACATTCCGCCGAACGGGTATCGCAACAGATGCTCTCGCAGCTGGGCCTGCAGGTGGCCAGCGCCACCACCGGCGTGGATCCGCAGCTGCTGGGCATCGCCACCGACGTGTTCTTCCTGCTGCCGCACTCGCGCACCCAGGAAAGCGAGGCCGACCGCCTGGGCCTGGACACCATGGCCCGGGCCGGCTTTGACCCGCGTCAGGCGGTGACGCTGTGGCAGAACATGCGTCAGGCCGGCGGCGGGAAACCTCCCCAGATTCTGTCCACGCACCCGTCCGACGATACGCGCATCCGTCAGCTCCAAGAGCGGATGAGCCTTGCTCTGCCGCTGTACGAGCAGGCGCGGCAACAGGGCAAACGACCGGAGTGCACACGATGAACGCCGCGCCCGTTGAGATCGCCGGCACGGTTCTGTTCGCGCTGGCCGTTGTTCACACGTTTTCCACCAAATTCTTTGAAGCGCTCGCGCACCGGCGTCCGGCGCACGCGGGACTCTGGCATCTGCTCGGCGAGATCGAAGTGGCCTTCGGCTTCTGGGCGATGGTGCTGGTGGTCGTGATGATGTTGATGAGCGGCCGGGAGGCGGCCACCGATTATCTGGACGCACAGAGCTTCACCGAGCCGATGTTCGTTTTCGCCATCATGGTCGTCGCCGCCAGCCGGCCCATTCTGCAGCCGTCACTGTCTGGCGTGGTAAGACTCGGCCGCCGGCTGCCCCTGCCGGCACCGCTGGCGTTTTATTTTCTGACCTTGTCGCTGGTGCCGCTGCTGGGATCCTTTATCACCGAACCGGCGGCGATGACGCTGGCGGCCCTGATTCTGCGCGACCGTTACTACTCCAACCCGCTGTCCACGCGACTGCAGTACGCGACCCTGGGCGTACTCTTTGTCAACGTTTCCATCGGCGGCACCCTGACGCCGTTCGCCGCGCCGCCGGTATTGATGGTGGCCGGCGCCTGGGGCTGGGATCTGGGTTTCATGTTGTCCACCTTTGGATGGAAGGCGGCCCTTGCCGTAATCTTCAACGCGTTGGCCGTCATGGTGCTGTTCCGGAAAGAGCTGCTCTCGATCCAGAACGAGACGGCGTCCGTCGCCTCCGTTCCCTGGCCCGTGACACTGGTCCACGTGATGTTTCTGTTCGCCGTGGTGGTGTTCAACCATCATCCGGCCGTGTTCATGGGGCTGCTGCTGTTTTTTATCGGATTCGCCGGGGCCTATCAGCGCCACCAGGACCGTCTCATGCTGCGCGAGGGACTGCTGGTGGCGTTTTTTCTCGCGGGCCTTGTGGTACTCGGTGGACAGCAGCGCTGGTGGCTACAGCCGCTGCTGGCCGGAATGGACAGCGCCACCGTATTCCTTGGCACCACGTTCCTGACGGCTATCGTGGACAACGCCGCGCTGACCTACCTGGGCTCTCTGGTGGAGGGCATCGGTCCTGAATTCCAGTACGCGATGGTGGCCGGTGCCGTGAGCGGCGGCGGGCTCACGGTCATTGCCAACGCCCCGAACCCGGCCGGTTTTTCAATCCTGAAAGGTCGGTTCAAAGACGAAGCCATTCACCCGTTCGGGCTGCTCGTAGCCGCACTGGGCCCCACCCTGGTGGCGCTGGCGGTATTCTGGTTTTTGTAAATTTTCGCACGGGGCCCCGATTTCTATGCCGCCCGAACTGACCGCTTCACTGTTGCTGGCAGAACTCGTACGGCTCGCCGTGCGCGTGCTGATCATTCTGGTTCTGTGGTGGGTATTGCAGCGGGTGACCCGTCTGGCCCTGGCCCGCGTGCAGGCCTGGCTGCTCCGTCGGGTTGATTATGCCCGTGAGACCTCCTTCGAGGCCCAGAAGCGGGTGGAAACGCTGGTACGGCTGCTGCGCCAGAGCGCCAACGTCTTTCTGTTCGTGACGCTGACGCTGGCCCTGTTGATGCAGCTGGGCATCCAGGTCGGGCCGATCCTGGCCAGCGCGGGCATCGTGGGCGTGGCCATCGGCTTCGGCGCACAAAGCCTGGTGCGCGACATCCTCACTGGATTTTTCTTTGTTCTCGAAAACCAGGTGCGCGTGGGGGATGTGGTGCAGATCAACGGCACCGGCGGCCTGGTGGAAGCCATGACCCTGCGCACGCTCGTGTTGCGCGATCTCTCGGGTGTCGTGCATGTATTCCCCAACGGCAACGTCAATACGCTGGCCAACATGACCCGCGACTGGTCGGGGTACGTCTTCGACATCGGCATCGCCTACAAGGAGGATCCCGACCGGGCCATCGCGCTTCTGAAGCAGGTGGCCGCCGAGCTGCGGCGCGACCCGCAGTTCGGCCCCAAAATCATCGAGGACGCCGAAGTGTTCGGGGTGGAAAAACTGGACGAATCCGCGGTGATCATCCGCGGCCGTCTCAAAACCCGCCCCATCCTGCAGTGGGAAGTGGGGCGTGAGTTTCTGCGACGCGTCAAGAAAGCTTTCGACCGTGAGAACATCGAGATTCCCTTCTCGCACCGCACGCTGCATCTGGAACCGCCGTTGACAGCGGCGCTACTCACACGCCTGTCCGCCACCGACCGTGCGGCTGGACCGCTCGAGCAGAAACGCTAGGACCGGATCCATTTCCTCCTGGCTTCGGAGACAGTAGTCCGCGGAAGACTCCGGATCGTGCTCCACGCGGACGGTCAACAGCGTGGCCGGGCGTTTCAGAATGAAAACATCTTCATCCGTTTCGTCGTCGCCGATGTAAAGGGCACGCGCGCATGCCCGTCGCGCGCACGCGGCCAGCACGGCATGTCCCTTGTTCGGAGCTTCCGCGGGGATCAGGTTCAGCACGCTCTTGCCCCCGACCCGCCGGACACCGTTCAGCGTCTGCGCCACGGCCCTGATGACCGTCCGGGCTGCCGCCGGGTCTGGACAATGGCGGTAATGAAGGGCCAGCGAGTAGCGCTTGTCCTCGATGACCAGACCCGGGATTGTCGGAAGTTCCCGGGCGAGTGCCGTGTGCCAGCTTTTTACGCGCCGGACGTATTCGAGCCGGTTGGCGCCCGCCGTCTCAAGGCCGTGATTCCCGATCACTTCCAGCGCGCTCAGCCCCGACAGCCGTCGCAACAGATCCAGACGGGACCGGCCCGTGATGACGATCGTCGGATACCGCTCGGAGACCCGGGCCAACAAGGTGTGCGTGCGCGGACGCAGGCGCGCCCGCTGCGGGTCGGCGACGATGGGAGCCAGCGTGCCGTCGTAATCAAAGGCCAGCAGCGTGTCAGGCCGCGCGAACCGTGCCAGCGCCGCACGGCCGGCGCTTCCAAGAAGCGGAATCACGGCATCGAACGGTGCGGCAACGGGACGCGTTCCAGCAATTGCCCGGCGAGGCGTTCGCGCCGGCGCAGCCGACCGGCGTCCAGCAGCATGCGGCCCGCCCAGCGGTACACGTTGTATTCGGCAATCAGCGACCGCAACGCGCGCATGCGCGCCCGCTGCTCCGGCGCCGGCATGGACAGCGCCGCGGCCAATGCCGCACTCGCCTCCTCGATGTCGTAGGGATTGACGATCAGGGCTTCGGTGAGCTCGCGCGCGGCTCCGGCGAATTGCGACAGGATCAGCGCTCCCTGTTCGTCATCGTGGGCGGCCACAAATTCCTTGGCGACCAGATTCATGCCATCGTGCAGGCTGCTGACATAACACAGGTCCGCGGCACGGTAACAGCGGAACACCTCGGCCGGCTCGGTGTGCTGCCGCCGGAGCACAATCGGGCGCCAGTCCGCCGTGGCGAAGCGCGCGTTGATCCGCTGCACGAGCTGCTCCACGTCGTCGTTCAGGCGCGCGTAGCGTTCGATCAGCGTACGACTGGGAGAGGCGATCTGCAGAAATGTGAAGCGGCCGCACCACTCGGGGTTCCGCTCGAACAGGCGCTCCACCGCCCGCACCCGCTCCTCGATGCCCTTGTTGTAGTCCAGACGATCCACACCGATGCCGAGGCGCGCATCGGCTTCCGAAAACCGGTACCCACTTTTCGGGATCATGCTCTGATGCACCATTTCGCCTATCGCGATGGCGTGCTGCACGCCGAGGCGGTCGATCTCGTCGATC
>JAKEEJ010000021.1 GCA_022616655.1 Nevskiales bacterium
CGCGAACAGTACCAGCGTGCGCAGGTCCTGCGCCGGATTGCCCAGAGCGATGCCGAGGAGCCCCGCAGCGAGCCCCAACTGCGCCAGCAACATCCAGCTCCGGCGCCGGCCGAGCCAGCGCGTGAGACCCGGCAACGCAACGCGGTCCACGACCGGGGCCCAGAAGAACTTGATCGAATAGGTGATGCCGATCAGGGAAATCATCCCAATCTTTCCCCGATCAATCCCGGCCTGTTCAAGCCAGGCGGTCAGGGTTTGGAACACCAGCAGGAACGGCAGGCCCGCTGAAAATCCCAGAAACAGCATCGCCGCTACGCGCGGATGGCGGTAGATGGCGAAGGTCTGGCCGATACGTGCGATCACAGGTCGTAGTCCAGCACCAGCGGTGCGTGATCGGAGAACCGTTCGGCTTTGTACACCGTCGCCTTGCGGATCCGGTTACGCAGCGTGGGCGTGACGATCTGGTAATCGATGCGCCAACCGACGTTTTTGGCCCAGGCCTGTCCGCGGTTGCTCCACCAGGTGTACGCCTCGCCTTCGGTATCCGGGTGCAGCGCGCGGTAGCCGTCCACCCAGCCGGCCTCCCCGAGTACCCCCTCCAGCCAGACACGTTCGTGCGGCAGAAATCCGGAGTTTTTCTGGTTGCCGCGCCAGTTCTTCAGATCAATATTCTTGTGTGCGATGTTCCAGTCTCCACAGATCACATAATCGCGGCCGTTGGTCCGCCACTGTTTCAGAAGGGGAAGAAAGAATTTCAGGAAACGGTCCTTGGAGGCCTGTCGTTCCGGTCCGGCCGAGCCGGAGGGCAAGTACAGCGAAACCATGGACACATTGCCGAAGCGTGCCTCCAGGTAACGGCCCTCCTCGTCGAATTCTTTTTCGCCGAGCGTGTCCAGCACCCGATCGGGTTTCCGGCGGCTGTAAAGCGCCACGCCCGCATAGCCTTTTTTCCGGGCACTGTTGAACTGCGTGCTCCAGCCTTCTGGAAAATACAGAGCGCTGCCGTCGAGATCTACCGGCTGCGCCTTGATTTCCTGCAGGCACAGAACGTCGGCGCTCTGTTTCGACAGCCAACCGAACAGGCCTTTGCGGGCGGCGGAGCGCAGGCCGTTGCAGTTGAGGGTGATGACGCGCATGGGCCGGTATCATAGCGGCATGGTCGCGCGTACCCACGATTACAAAACCGCCTTTCTGCGGCTGGCGTTGCACCATGGGGTACTGACGTTCGGCGAATTCAAGCTCAAGTCCGGACGCATCAGCCCGTATTTTTTCAATCTGGGTCGGATCAGCCGCGGCGCGGCGTTGCGCGATCTGGGCCGGGCCTATGCTCGGGCTCTGACGGCTTCCGGCCTGGAATACGACATGCTGTTTGGCCCGGCCTATAAGGGGATCCCATTGGTGGCCGCGGTAAGTATTGCGCTGGCCGAAGACGGCCGGGATGTTCCCTACGTCTACAACCGCAAGGAAACCAAGGATCATGGGGAGGGCGGCAGGCTGGTCGGGGCCGTACCGAAAGGTCGGGTGGTGATCGTGGATGACGTGCTGACCGCCGGCACCGCGCTGCGCGAAGCGGTGACGTTGTTACGGGCGGCGGGCGCCATGCCGGTGGCGGCCTTGATCGCCCTGGACCGTCAGGAAGCCGGACCCGACGGAGTTTCCGCCAGGGTTGCGATGGAACGCGAACTCGGCCTGCAGATCGTTGCCCTGATCCGTGTCCAGGACGTGCTAGACTTTTTGACGCAACAGCACGAGGAGATTCCCGCCGTGGAAGCCATCCGCACGTATCTTGCACGACATGGGGCCTGACTGGCCGGATGGGTGCTGGAGCCATCCGGAAAGGCAGACATGCGTAATCTGAGCCGGGGTATTTTTCTCGGGGTGCTGGTGGCTTTTCCGGTGGCGGCCCAGCAGACGAATAAAAACAAAATCCAGTGCTGGACCACGGAAAACGGCCAGCGGATGTGCGGCGACTACGTGCCGCAACAATATATAAAACAGGGACGCCAGATTATCCAGGACGGCCGGGTGGTGCAGACCACGGAGGCCGCCAAGTCTGCCGAAGAACTGGAGCGGGAGGCCCGCGAGTCCGCCGCGAAAAAGGCCCGCGCTGAACGCGATCGCATCCTGACCGAGGCTTATCACGATGTCGGGGATCTCGAGGCGGCACGGGATCAGCGGCTGGCGTTTATTGATGCCTACCTGACCAATGCCGAGAAATCGCTGACCGTAAACGAGAAAGCCCTGGTGGAAATGCAGGCGCGCGCCGCCGCCGATCAGGAGCAGGACAAGCCCGTCGACGAAGCGCTGGCTGCGCAGATCGCACAGTTCGAGCGACTCGTCAGGGAACAACAGGCCACGCTGGAAGGACCGCGGCAGGAGCGCAAAGAGGTCGAACGCCGCTTTGCCGAAGACATCGCGC
The DNA here is from genome assembly GCA_022616655.1 of Nevskiales bacterium. GTDB lineage: Bacteria > Pseudomonadota > Gammaproteobacteria > Nevskiales > Nevskiaceae > JACPFV01. Next base: position 2,420 of record JAKEEJ010000021.1, read on the forward strand.
GTTTTCACGAGTTGAAGCCCGACGCCGCGCCGGCAACGGAAAAGACGACAGAAGAAACCGCGGAAAAAAACAGCGGAACCGAGGGCGGTACACCGGCGCCGCTCAGCCCCTGATCAGGGTGCCCACGCCCTCGTCGGTGAACAGCTCCAGCAGTACGGCGTGCTGCACGCGCCCGTCAATGATGTGCGCGGATTTCACGCCGCCCTTGACGGCGTCGAGCGCGCACTCGATTTTGGGCAGCATGCCGCCGGCAATCACGCCCTTGGCCATCAGCGCGTCCACCTGCGAGTGCGTCAGGCCTGTCAGTACTTTGCCAGCGGCATCCAGTACCCCCGGCGTGTTGGTCAGCAGGATCAGCTTCTCGGCCTTGAGCACGGTGGCGATTTTTCCAGCGACCCCATCGGCATTGATGTTGTAGGACTGTCCCTGGTCGTCCACGCCGATGGGCGCGATCACGGGGATGAAGCCACCATTTTCGAGGTGCCGGATCGCTTCCGGCCGTACGGCGGCGACCTCGCCGACAAAGCCCAGATCCACGGGTTTGCCGTTCTGCCCGGCCGTCATTTTGCGTGCCCGGATCAGTCCGTCGTCCTTGCCCGTGATGCCAATCGCGCGGCCGCCATGCTGGTTGATCAGCGAAACAATTTCCTTGTTGACCTGTCCGCCCAGGACCATCTCCACCACCTTCATGGTCTCGGCGTCGGTCACGCGCAGGCCGTCCACAAAGTCCCGGCCTTTCCCCAGCCGGCCCAGCAGTTCGTCAATCTGCGGCCCGCCGCCGTGCACCACCACGGGGTTCAGGCCGACCAGCTTCATCAGCACCACGTCACGCGCGAACGACGACTTGAGGTCCGCCGTCTCCATGGCGCTGCCGCCGTATTTGATGACGATGGTTTTGCCGCTGAACCGCCGGATGTAGGGCAGCGCCTCGGTGAGGACGCGGGCGATGTCCGCCGCCCGTTTCTGGTCAATGCTCATGTCACTAGTTTCCGGTGGAAACGTCGGAAGAACAATGGGCCGTGGCGTTTTACTGCCGGCCAGAGTGGCCAAAACCGCCGGTACCGCGCCGGCTCTGTTCAAAACTTTCCACAGGCAGCAGCCGGGCCTGAACCACCGGCACAAACACCAGCTGGGCCATGCGCTCGCCCGGTTGTACGGTGAACACGGTCTGGCCGCGGTTCCAGCAGGACACCATCAGCTCACCCTGATAGTCCGAATCAATCAGGCCCACCAGATTGCCGAGCACGATGCCGTGCTTATGGCCCAGTCCTGAGCGCGGCAGAATCACCGCCGCAAGACCCGTGTCGCCGATGTGAATGGCCAGCCCGGTTTTGATCAGAACCGTCTCGCCCGGCTTGAGTGTGAGCGGCGCATCCAGACAGGCGCGCAAATCCAGGCCCGCCGCGCCCTCGGTAGCGGGCGTGGGCAGGGGCCAGGTGGTGCCAATGCGGGCATCGAGAATCCGGCAGGGAATTTCGCGCATGGGGGGCCTATGATTTCTTCCGGTAGCGGCCGGCGATGAGTGTTGCGAGGCGGCGCGCGAGATCGGTTTTGGACGCCGTGCCCAGCGCGCGTCCGCCGCGCGTCCAGTACACGCGCAAGGTGTTTTCGTCCCGGTCAAACGCGCGGCCGTGGCCCACGAGGTTGGCGGCGATCAGGTCGAGTTTTTTGGATGCCAGCTTCTGGCGGGCGTGGTATTCGAGCTTTTCGGTTTCCGCGGCAAAGCCGACCAAGAACAGTTTGGGGTGGCGCTGGCGTACGGCCAGGAGAATGTCCGGTGTGCGCTCCATCAGTACGGACAGAACCGGGGCTTTCTTTTTGATTTTTGCGGAGGCGGTTTTCTTCGGCCGGTAATCGGCCACGGCCGCGGCACCAACGAAAATATCCGCGGTTCTGGCGGCCACCCGCGAAGCCTTGAGCATGTCCGCGGCGGTTTCAACGTCCACGCGATGAACGCCGCGCGGCGTGGCCTGGGTGGTCGGACCCGCGATGAGGGTGACGGTGCCCCCCAGTCCCGCCAGGGCTCCGGCCACGGCGAACCCCATTTTTCCGGAAGAGCGATTGGTAAAAACCCGCACCGGATCGAGCGGCTCGCGCGTGGGGCCGGCGGTCACGACCACGTTCACGTTCGACAGGGGCCCATGGCTGAAATGGGCGACCAGCGCGTCGCGAATGGCGAGCGGCTCGAACATGCGACCGGGTCCCACCTCGCCGCAGGCCTGGTCGCCGGAGCCGGGCCCGAGCTGTCGTACCCCACGCTTTTTCAGTACGGCCAGGTTTTCCCGGGTGGCTTTGTGCGCCCACATTTTCTGATTCATGGCCGGCGCTACAAACACCGGGCCGGCCGAAGCCAGGCACAGCGTGGTCAGCAGATCGTCCGCCCGGCCCTGCACCAGCCGCGCCAGAAAATCCGCGGAGGCGGGCGCCACCACCACCGCGTCGGCCCAGCGCGCCAGTTCGATGTGCCCCATCGCCGCTTCCGCCGCCTCGTCCCACAGCGTGGTGCGCACGCTCCGTCCTGACAGCGCCTGGAAGGTGCGGGGCGCGACAAACTGCTGGGCGCCCTCGGTCATGACCACCTGGATTTCGGCGCCCATTTCTTTCAGGCGGCGCGCCAGCTCTGCCGCCTTGTAAGCGGCGATACCGCCGGTGACGCCCAGCACGATGCGACGGCCGGCCAGGCGCAGGGGGGGGGAATTTGTGGAGGAGGCGCTCATTCGGAGATAGTAGAGCCTCTCCTGCGAATCCGCATGGTCGGCACGAAAATCATGCCCATTACCGATTGGCCCGAAGGCGAACGGCCCCGGGAAAAACTGCTGGCTCGTGGCGCCGGCGCGCTGTCTTCCGCGGAACTGCTGGCGATTTTTCTGCGCACCGGCGTCCGCGGCAAGACCGCCGTGGATCTGGCCCACGATCTGTTAACGCGCTTCAAGGGCTTGCGGCCCCTGCTCGGCGCCAGCCGCGCGGAATTCTGCGAAGCCAGGGGTCTGGGCGAGGCCAAATACGTTCAGTTGCAGGCGGCGGTGGAAATGGCGCGACGCTACCTGGGTGAGGCGCTGAGCGAGCGAGCCGTCTTGAAAGATCCCGCCGCTGTAAAGCGTTATCTGCAGGCCGAGCTGCGCGAACAGAGGCACGAAATATTCGCCGCCCTGTTCCTGGACAACCAGCACCGGCTGCTCGCGTTTCAATCCCTGGCACACGGCACGATTGACGGTGCCAGCGTGTATCCCCGCGAAGTGGTCAAGGCGGCACTCAGACACGGTGCGGCGGCGGTGATTTTCGCGCACAACCACCCCTCGGGCGTGGCCGAGCCCAGCGCCGCAGACCGGCAGTTGACCGAGCATTTGAAAGCCGCGCTGTCGCTGGTGGATATCCGGGTCCTTGATCACTTCGTGGTGGGTGAGCAGGTGGTGTCTTTTGCCGAGCGGGGCTGGCTATGAACGGTCTCGCACCGGCACCGGACTTGTTCACAGCCCCACGAGCTGATATAAAACCGCGCTCTTTACGTGCCCCCGCCTGGTGCGGGGGACTTTCCGAGGTCGAAAGCCATGTCCAGAGTCTGTCAGATCACCGGCAAAGGGCCGATGGTGGGCCACACGGTTTCTCACGCGAACAACAAGCGCAAGCGCCGTTTCCTGCCCAACCTTCAGACGCACCGTTTCTGGGTGGAGTCGGAGAAGAAATTTGTCAGCCTGCGGGTGTCCGCCCAGGGACTGCGGACCATTGACAAAAAGGGCATCGAGTCCGTGCTGGGCAGCATTCGCGCCCGCGGCATCAAGGTGTAAGCAGGGCTTGCCATGGCTAAGAAAGAACGCGAGAAGGTCAAATTGCTGTCCACCGCCGATACCGGCTTCTACTACACCACGACCAAGAACCGGAAAACCACGCCGGACAAGCTGGAATTCAAAAAATACGATCCCATCGCGCGCAAGCACGTGGTGTTCAAGGAAGCGAAGATTAAATAACGAGGGCGGTGCCCTCGTTATTGAATCCCGAGCCGCGATAGCGGCGCGGGATCTTCCGGGCTTTTTTGTTGGCATGACTTGCGTTACCTTGCGCGCCAGCATGAAAAACCTGAAAACACGGATGGACCCCGCCAGGGTGCGATCTCTGATTGAGGCCGGCCGCTTGTTTCACAGCCGCGGCTGGGTGCCCGCCACGGCGGGCAATTTCTCATTCCGGGTGGACCGCCGCCGTTTCGCCATCACCGTATCCGGCTGTCACAAAGGTGAGCTGGGCGCCCGCGACCTGATGCCGGTGGACGTACAGGGACGCGCACTGGAGCGGGGCCGGAAATCCTCGGCCGAGACCTTGCTGCATTGCCAGCTGTACCGGCGATTTCCGCAGGTGAACGCGGTCTTGCACACGCATTCCCCGGCCTCCACGATATTGTCACGTCGGTGCGATAATGTGCGCCTGTGCGGCTACGAGTTGCTCAAGATTTTGGAGGGGATTGCTACGCACGACGTCGAGATTCAGGTGCCGGTGTTTGACAACGATCAGGACCTGGCCCGCCTGAGCGGAGTGGTGGACGCCTGCATGAATACGGGCGGCGCGCGTCACGGCTATCTCATCCGTGGACACGGCCTCTATGCCTGGGGCCGGACGATGGCCGAGGCACGTCACCGGATTGAGGCCCTGGAGTTCATGTTTGAGTGTGAAGTGTCGGCCGGTTACGAAAGGAGGGAACATCCATGAGTGAACTGCGCATCTACAGCAACACCCATCCCGGCGCGCCGGAAAAAGTCCTGAACCAGTTTGAACCGATCCGCGACGCCCTGGCCGGGATCGGAGTGGTATTTGAGCAATGGCAGGCCAGCCGGGAACTGGATGATCAGTCCAGCCAGGACGAGGTGATCGAAGCGTACCGCACGTCGGTGGATCAACTCATGAAGCGCTACGACTTCAAGTCGGTGGACGTCATCAGCATGGACGCCAGTCACCCGCAGAAAGAGGCCTTGCGCGACAAGTTCCTGCACGAGCACACCCACGACGATTTCGAAGTGCGCTTTTTTGTCGAAGGCTGCGGCCTGTTCAATCTCCACAAAGACGGCAAGGTGTACGCGGTGTTGTGTCAGCGCGGCGACCTGATTTCCGTGCCGGCCGGCATTCCGCACTGGTTCGACATGGGACCGCAACCCCGCCTTAAATGCATCCGCCTGTTCGCCATTCCGGAGGGCTGGGTGGCCCAATTCACCGGCGACAAGATCGCTGACCGTTTCCCGCGGCTGGAAGAGCCGCATTACAAACGGCTGAAAGCCGCATAGCGGATTTTCAGTCAGGACCGGCGCAGAGTCCGGGGACGGATCCCCGGCCCTCGGATGTCGTCTTCGAATGATCAAAGCCATCCTGACCGACATCGAAGGCACCACGTCTTCGATCGATTTTGTTCACCGGACCCTGTTTCCGTACGCCCGCCGGCGGTTGCGCGATTTTCTGCGGGCGCGCGCCGGCGAGGACGAAGTCCGCCAGCAGCTGGACGCCGTAAAACAGCAGGAAAACCGCGACCTAACCCTGGAGGAAGCGGCCAAGGTGCTGGAATGCTGGATGGCCGAAGACCGGAAAGTCACGCCGCTCAAGGCCCTGCAGGGCCTGATCTGGGAGGAGGGCTATCAGGCCGGTGAGCTCAAAGGTCATGTGTATCCGGACACGCCCGACCATCTGCGCCGCTGGCACCGGCAGGGTTTCAGGCTCTACGTCTATTCTTCCGGTTCGGTGGAGGCGCAGAAGCTGATTTTCAGCCACACGGACTACGGCGATCTGACGCCGCTGTTCTCCGGTTATTTCGACACGCGCATTGGCGGCAAGCGAGAGGCGTCTTCCTACCGGACCATCGCCCAGGAGATTCAATTGCCCGCTGGCGAAGTGCTGTTTCTGTCCGATGTCGGCGAGGAGCTGGATGCAGCCCGGGACGCCGGGATGCAAACCTGCCAATTGCTGCGCGATGCGCAGTCCAGGCCGGCGGCGCCTCATCCACAGGCGCGTGATTTCTCGGAGGTGCCGCTGTAAGCGGCCTCCTCCTGAGCCGCACAGCGGCGAAGGATCTCAGCTTTTCAACAGTGCTGCCCAGTCGTAAGCAGAATCACCGATGGCCGCGAACGGTGGATTCAGCAGCGAATCTTTTTCGTTGTACGCCAGGGGTGTCTGCTCGGGCAGCCGCCACACCACACCACCCGCCTGTTCAACCACACACTGCCCCGCCGCAGTGTCCCATTCGGAGGTGGGTCCGGTGCGTGGATAAAAATCGGCAGAGCCATCCGCCACCAGGCCAAATTTGAGGGCGCTGCCCTGGCTCACCGCCCGGTGCCGAGGCGCTCGGGCCAGGAGCGCTTCGAGCTCGGGATTCCGGTGTGAACGGCTGATGACGAACGTGGGAACGGCGGGCGCCTTGCGGGTCTGCAGCACGTCGCGCTGCCCGCCTTTCAGCCGGAATGCTCCTGCGCCCCGTGCCGCGCCGTAGGTGAGATTCAACGCGGGCGCGTGCACCACGCCCAGCGCCGGGCGGTGGTCTTCAATCAGGGCGATGTTGACGGTGAATTCACCGTTGCGGCTGATGAATTCGCGCGTGCCGTCGAGCGGATCCACCAGCCAGTAGCGTGACCAGGCGCGCCGTATGGCGTAGGGAATGTTGGCGGCTTCTTCCGAGAGTATCGGCCGTCCTGGATCAAGTCGCTCCAGGGTCGCGACGATGTGGCGGTGCGCGGCCAGATCGGCCTGGGTCAACGGTGTGGAATCGTCCTTGTGCGTGACCGCAAAGTCCGAGCGGTATACCTCAAGAATCCTTTCACCGGCTTCGCACGCAAGACCGACGATGCGCTCCAGGAGTTTTTCCGTCTCCCGTCTCCCGTCCTTCGACAAGCTCAGGACAGGTCCTCCCGTCTCCCGTTCCATCGTCGCTATCATAGGCCATGACCGTTGCCGTGAACTGGAGCGCCGTGGATCATGTCCTGTTGGACATGGATGGCACCGTGCTGGACCTGGCATTTGACAATCACTTCTGGCGTGAGCTGGTGCCGCAACGGTACGGCGAGCAGAAGGGGATTTCGTGCGAACAGGCCTGGCGGGAACTGGAACCGCAGTTTCATCGATGGCGGGGGCGATTGGAGTGGTATTGCCTGGATTTCTGGAGCGAGCTGACGCGTCTTGATCTCGCCGCGCTCAAAACCGAAATCCGCCACCGCATCCGTCCCCTGGAGGGCAGTGAGGATTTTCTGCGCGCCGTGAAGGCCCGGGGATGCGCGCTGTGGCTGGTGACCAACGCCCACCGGAACAGCTGGTCGCTCAAGCTGGAACAGACCGGACTGGGGCCGTGGTTTGACCGGGTGGTGTGCTCGCACGATTTTGATGCGCCCAAGGAAGACGTTGATTTCTGGGCCCGGCTGCAGGCACAGCATCCGTTCAACCCGGCCCGAACCCTGCTGGTGGACGATAGTCTGCCGGTGTTGCAGGCCGCGCGTGACCACGGTGTGGATCAGCTCGTCGCGATCCGCCGTCCGGACAGCACCGCTCCGGCACAAACGGTAGCCGGACTGCCGTCCGTGGACGTACTGGCCGATCTGCTACCGGTGCCGCCGCGGTCCTGAAGGACGACGACCCGATCCTGGCCGGTGTCCCGGCCGGCCGGCGCGGGGGTGCGGACGGTATTCGCGGTACACGCGTGGCGGCCGGATGAAATCGGTGGCCACAAAACGATCGGCGTCGCGCAGCACCGGCAGGCGGGTGCCGATGTAACGCTCGATGTCGGGCAACGAATAGACCCAGGTTTCGCAGCACAGCGAGATGGCGTTGCCGGATTCGCCGGCGCGCGCCGTGCGGCCGATGCGGTGCACATAGTCCTCCGGATCCTGTGGCAGGTCGTAGTTGATGACGTGCGACACGGCCGGAATGTGCAGGCCGCGCGCGGCCACGTCGGTGGCCACCAGTACCGGAAGCGTGCCGTCCTTGAATTCCTGCAGCAGGCGCTCCCGTTTGTTCTGCGGCACGTCGCCCGAGATCGTCTGGGCATTGAATCCGTTGGCGATGAGCGCGGTCTGGATTTCCTCCGCGCTGCGCTTGGTGTTGGTGAAGATCAGGGTGCGCAGAGGTGCGTGGTGGCGCAACAGTCCGACCAGCATCGGCAGTTTCTGTTCGTTGGACACGTGCACCAGGCTCTGCTGGACCCGGTCCGCGGTGACCTGTTCCGGTTTGATTTCGATGCGTTGCGGATGGTTCATGTGTTCGTACGCCAGCTCGAGCACGCGGTGCGAGAGCGTGGCGGAGAACAGATAATTGCGGCGCCGTGCCGGCGGCGGCATCCGGCGCAACAGGTAGCGGATGTCGTCAATGAAGCCGAGGTCGAACATGCGGTCGGCTTCGTCCAGCACCAGCACCTCGATGGACTTGAGATTGAACACATGCTGCTTGAAGTAGTCAATCAAACGGCCTGGCGTGCCGATGAGAATGTCCACGCCGGCGGCCACCTGCTGGCGCTGGCTTTCGTAACCGGTGCCGCCGTAGACCACCGCCAGACGCAAGCCGGTGTAGGCGCCGATCTGCTGTGCATCCTTGTGAATCTGAATGGCCAGCTCACGGGTCGGCGCCAGCATCAGCGCCCGAGGCTGTCCCGTGTCGCCGTGCGCGGACTGCGTCAGCAGGTGATGCATGCTGCCGAGCAGAAATGCCGCCGATTTTCCGGTGCCGGTCTGCGCCTGACCCGCCACGTCCCGGCCCTCCAGCGCCAGCGGCAGTGTCTGCGCCTGAATCGGCGTGCAGTGGGAAAAACCCAGTTCGGTCAATCCCCGCTGAAGCGTGGGGTGCAGCGGCAGTGCCGCAAAGGCGATGTCGGTGAGATGATCAGCTTGCATGAAGGTGGTGGACTTGCAATGTCAGGGGGAATCGGCTCAAATAACAGCATTCGTTACGGTGGTTACGGCGCACGGTTTAAGAAAGTCCCGGCGCCGGATTGATTACGCAGTCATGGCCCCCGTGCTCCCCACAGTTTAATCAACTCGAGCTTTTCCCGTTCGCGTGCCCTGCAAGGCCACGGTCCCTCCGCCCAGAAGCGCGCGGAAATCCCGAATCGTTTTTGTACCCTGCGAGAGATCCCGATGAGTGCCAACATTACCGCCGTTACCGACCAGTCCTTCGAACAGGACGTGCTCCGAAGTCCCCTCCCGGTCCTGGTGGATTTCTGGGCCGAATGGTGCGGGCCGTGCCGGATGGTCGCACCCATTCTGGAACAGGTGGCCGTCGAGACCGCGGGACGGCTCAGAATCGTCAAACTCAACGTGGATGAAAATCCCCAGACGCCTCCGCGATTTTCGATTCGCGGCATCCCCACGCTGATCCTGTTCAAGGACGGCCAGCCTGCCGCCACGCAAGTCGGAGCGGTTGCCAGGGCGCAGCTCACGGCGTTTCTCACCCCGCACCTGCCCACGGTTTAAAGTCCACATGAAACCCCGCCGTCACCGTCATCACTATCACCATTCACAGCCGTCCCCTTATTCCCCGCAGGGTGGAGGAACCCCGACCGGCAACGGCCTGCCCGGCATGATGGACGATTACGACGAGAGTCTGGAGGCGCCCGAGCCGGCGCTGAATCCCGACGGCACGCCGGCGGCACCGGCCAAAGTCCTCAACATCACCGAGCTGCGCCGGAAATCGGCCACCGAGCTGCTGGAAATGGCGCAGCAGCAGGGTCTCGAGAACATCGCACGTGCCAAGAAGCAGGACATCGTGTGCCAGTTGCTGCGGGCGGCCGCCCGCCGCGGCGAACACCTCCACGGCGGAGGCGTGCTGGAGATCCTGCAGGACGGCTACGGGTTTCTGCGTTCACCCGACAGTTCCTACGTGGCCGGTCCGGACGACGTCTACGTTTCACCTTCGCAGATCCGCCGGTTCACACTGCGCACCGGCGATTCCATCGTCGGCCGGGTGCGGTCGCCCCGGGACAACGAGCGCTATTTCGCGCTGCTCAAGGTGGACACGATCAATTACGAGCCGCCCGAAGCCAGCAGGAAGAAGGTCAATTTTGAAAATCTGACGCCGCTGTTTCCGAACGAGCGCTACAAAATGGAACGCGGCAACGGCACCACCGAGGACGTTGCCGCGCGCATCATTGACCTCGTGGCGCCTTTCGGAAAAGGCCAGCGCGGTCTGATCATCTCGCCGCCCAAGGCCGGCAAAACCATCCTGCTGCAGAACATCGCCCAGTCGTTGATGGCCAACTACCCGGACGTGTACCTGATCGTGTTGCTGGTGGACGAGCGGCCCGAGGAGGTCACCGACATGCAGCGCACCGTGCGCGGTGAGGTGATCGCTTCGACGTTTGACGAGCCGGCCACGCGTCACGTCCAGGTCGCGGAAATGGTGATCGAAAAGGCCAGACGCCTGGTCGAGCACAAGCGCGACGTGGTGATTCTGCTGGACTCGATCACGCGCCTGGCGCGTGCTTACAACACCGTGGCACCGTCGTCCGGCAAGGTGCTGACCGGCGGCGTGGACGCCAACGCGCTGCAGAAGCCGAAACGTTTCTTCGGCGCGGCGCGCAACGTCGAGGAAGGCGGCAGCCTCACCATCATCGCCACGGCCCTGATTGACACCGGCTCCAAAATGGACGAGGTGATCTACGAAGAGTTCAAGGGCACGGGCAACATGGAAATCCATCTTGAACGCCGCATCGCCGAGAAGCGGGTGTTCCCGGCCATCAACATCAATCGTTCCGGTACCCGCAAGGAAGAACTCATGCTGGATGCCGCCTGTCTGCAGAAGGTCTGGATCCTGCGCAAGCTGCTGCACTCCATGGACGAGCTGGCGGCGATGGAACTGCTGCTCGACCGCATGAAGCAGACCAAAACCAACGAAGCGTTCTTCGATTCAATGAAGCGCAATTAACCCGCGTCGCTTCACGGAGGATCGGGGGCCGGCTCGGCAAGACGTTCGACGTTCAGCTCAAACAACACCGGCCAGCACTTGCCCGTGACATAAAAGTGGCCGTTGTCGGGGTTGAATGCGATGCCGTTCAGTACGTGTTCACGCTCGTTCCAGCCCGTCGGTTTTGACAGGCGTGCCCGCAGCGGGGCCAGATCCAGCCAGGCACGCACGGCGCCGCTGTGCGGATCAATCGCCGCAATCCGGTCGTTCTGCCAGAGATTGGCGTAGAGCAGGCCGCCGGCGTATTCCAGTTCATTCAACTTTGTGACGGGACGCGTTCCTTCGTGCACCTCTACGGTGCCGGTGACGGCAAACGTGTCCGGATGCCGGAACGTGAGGCGGGCCGTGCCATCGCTCATCAGCAGGCGTTGTCCGTCAAACGCCAGCCCCCAGCCTTCGCCTGGGTAACGAAACTGGCCGACCGGTTTCAGGCGCGTGTCGTACACCAATGCAAGGCCCGATTGCCAGGTGAGCTGCACCAGACGGCCGTTCACCACGGCGACCCCCTCGCCAAATTGCCGGGCCTCCAGCGGGCGGTGTCGGATGACCGCACCGGTACGGAGGTCTTTCAGCCAGAGTGCCGACCGTCCGTAACGTCCCGTGCTTTCGAGCAGCCGTTGCCCGTCGAGAAAGGCGAGGCCCTGGGTGAAGGCCTGCACATCGTGCGGATGCATCGCAACGATTTCATAACGCAGAAATCCCGCGTGCGATGCGCCGTGGGTGCCCGCCAATACGACGCAGGTAAAACCCAGCGTACCGAACGCACCGGCGTACGCCAGATCCATCAGCACTTTTCGCAGACGCTGCAGTTGATTTTTCATCATCAATCGGTCACATTGGACATGCCGTGAATCGCGCGAATGCGTTCACGACGGTGCGAAAGCGCCATTCAACCCACTCGGATAGGGAGAATGTGATGGCCAAGAAACGCAAGGCAAAGAAAGCAGCAAAGAAGAAAAAATCAAAAAAGAGACGCTAGCGACATTGGGCAGTATAAAGAGGGCGGCGATGAGCCGCCCTTTTTTTATGGCGCGAAGAAACCCGATGCGGCGTGTAGAATCGCCGGCATTCCGGCGGGTAGGGTTACAGACTCTGGTGAAGAATCCATGATTCGCAGCATGACCGGTTATGCCCGGGTCGAAAGTCAGGGGCCGTGGGGGCGGCTGTCCTGGGAACTGCGTTCCGTCAATCATCGGTACCTGGATTTCGCAGTACGTCTGCCGGACGAGCTGCGCAGCATTGAAAACGACGTCCGCCGGCAGGCCGGCGCGAAATTGTCGCGCGGCAAGATTGAAGCCGGTTTGTATTACCAGCGCCAGACGGCAGACCTCGCGCCGCTCGTGCTGGACTCCGAGCGTCTGCGACAGTTGCAACAGGCGCTGGTCGCGGTCCGGCGCGGCGTCGGTGCCCGTACGGCTCCCGATCCGATGCGTGTGCTGGCCTGGCCCGGTGTGATCAAAACCGAAACGCCCGACTTCACGCCGTTGCGCTCGGCGGCGCTGGGGCTGTTTGAGCGTGCTCTGGAGGATTTCATTCACACCCGCACCCAGGAAGGCGAGCGTTTGTCGCACGATCTGCTGGAGCGCTGTGCGTTCATTGAGGATGGTGTTGACCGGATACGGGCGCGATTACCCGAAGTGCGCACGCTGTGGCTGGAGCGACTGCGCGCGCGCTGCCAGACTCTGGGCGGTACGGTGGAGCCGGCGCGACTTGAGCAGGAGGTGGTGCTGGCCGCGCAGCGGCTCGACGTGGAGGAAGAACTGGCGCGTCTGAGCGCACACCTGGCGGAAGTGCGTCACGCGCTGTCGCGTCCTGACGCCGTGGGCCGCCGGCTGGATTTTCTGATGCAGGAGCTGAACCGGGAAGCCAACACGCTCGCGTCCAAATCCCAGGACGTTGAAGTGAGCCGTCTGGCCGTCGAGATCAAGGTGGCGATTGAGCAGCTACGGGAGCAGGTGCAGAACATTGAGTAAATCCCGGGGCGTCCTGTTCGTGGTGTCGGCGCCGTCGGGCGGCGGCAAAACCAGCCTGACGCGCGCCGCGGCCGAACGTCTGAACCGCCAGAACCATCCGGCGATGATTTCGGTGTCCTACACCACGCGCCCACCGCGGCCGGGCGAGCAGCCGGACGTGCATTATCATTTCGTCACGCCGGCCGAATTCGAGACGATGGTCCGGCGCCGGGCATTTCTGGAACACGCAGAGGTTTTTGGCCATCGTTACGGCACCGGCCGCGCGGCGACGGAGACCTTGCTGGCGCAAGGGACCGACGTGATTCTGGACATAGACTGGCAGGGCGGCCGTCAGGTGCGGGAGCGGATGGCGGACTCGGTCAGCGTATTCATTCTGCCGCCCTCGCTGGAAGAGCTGGAGCGTCGGTTGCGCCGGCGCGGCCAGGACAGCGACGCGACCATTGCCCGGCGCATGGCGCAGGCGCGCGGCGAAATGCGGCACTGCACGGAATACGATCATCTCCTCGTCAATCGGGATTTTGAGAAGACTCTGGCGGAACTGCTGACGCTGCTCCGGAACCCCCAACGCAGGTCGCCGGGTCCGGGACACCGGTACCGGGCCCTGGTGCAGCGTCTGCTGGCTTAGAGGGGGCCGTGCCTTTATAATGCGCGCCCCTCCGAATCCCCCTGCAGGCGGTTCAGCCCATGGCCCGAGTTACCGTTGAAGACTGTCTGGACAAGATCGGCAGCCAGTTTGAGCTGACGCTGGTTGCCGCCAAGCGTGCACGCCAGCTGGCGCGCGGCGCGGAGGCCAAGTTGCCCTGGGATAACCACAAGTCCACGGTTCTGGCCCTGCGTGAAATCGCCGAAGGCCTGATTGACCGCAAGGTGCTTGAAGAAGCCGAACTGCCGGCGGTGCAGGCGCCCAAGGTGGAACTCGAAGCGCTGGATCCTTCGTTCGACCTCTGATTCAAAGCGTTTGACGGAAGGCCCGCCCTGCGCGGGCCTTTTTTGTTTGGGCCGGTTCGCCCCTCAAGCCTATACTGGCTTCACCATGGAACTGCCGGTTTTTCAGCGTATTGGGACGGCCATCCGCACCCAGCGGGTGTCGCGCGAATATGGCATTGAGGCCCTGACCCGCGTTCTCGAGTCGTACCTCTCGGCCGAGGCGGTTGCGGACGTACGCCGCGCCTACGAGTACGGCGCCCGCCTGCATCGTGGCCAACACCGGACGTCGGGCGAGCCCTACATTTTTCACCCGCTGGCGGTGGCCCGCATCCTGGCCGAAGTCCGGCTGGACCGTACCACCCTGATGGCCGCAATTCTGCACGACATCATCGAGGACACCGCGATTTCAAAGGATGAACTCGCCCGGGAATTCGGACCCGACGTGGCGCAGCTGGTGGATGGCGTCAGCAAGTTCCAGAAAGTGGAGGGCCTGACGCGCGCCCAGGTGCAGGCCGAAAGCTTCCGCAAGCTGCTGCTGGCCATGACGCAGGATCTGCGCGTGATTCTGATCAAACTGGCCGACCGCCTGCACAACATGCGCACGTTGGGACACCTGCAACAGGCCGCCCGGCGACGCACCGCGCGCGAAACGCTGGAAATCTATGCCCCCATTGCGCAGCGGCTGGGCATTCACACCCTGCGTACCGAACTGGAGGACCTGGCGTTTGTGAACCTGTATCCGCGCCGTTACCTCGTGTTCGAACGCGCGGTGAAGGACCAGCTCGGCGACACCCAGGCGCTGATCCGGGAAATCGAGCAACGTTTATCGAAGGCCTTGGCGGAGGAAGGCGTGGACGTGTCCGTCACCGGGCGGCAGAAGAACATCTACAGCATCTACCAGAAGATGCGCCGTCGCCGCCTGAAGTTTCCCGATGTCATGGATCTGCTGGGGTTCCGCGTGACCGTCAACCGGCTGGACGACTGCTACCGCGCACTCGGCGTCATTCACCACGTCTACAAGCCGGTTTCGGAACTGTTCAACGATTACATCGCCAATCCTAAAATCAACGGTTATCAATCGCTGCACACCACCTGCGTCGGGCCGCGGGGTCGCAAGATCGAGGTGCAGATCCGCACGCACGACATGCATCACATCGCCGAGTCCGGCATCGCCGCGCACTGGCAGTACAAGCTGGCCGACAAGGGCGCGCAACACACCGCGCCGCAGGTGCGCGCGCGCGAGTGGCTGAACCAGCTGCTGGAAATGCAGGGCGGCGACGAGGCGCTGGATTTTGTCGAGAACGTCAAGGTGGATCTGTTCCCCGACGAGGTCTATGTCTTCACGCCCAAGGGCGACATCCGTCGTCTGCCGCGCGGCGCCACCCCGGTGGATTTTGCCTACGCGGTGCACAGCGAACTGGGCGACC
>JAKEEJ010000122.1 GCA_022616655.1 Nevskiales bacterium
GGCAAGTCCACGGTCGCGGTGAATCTGGCGCTGGGTTTGCAGGCCGAGGGCGCAAACGCGGGCATTCTCGACGCCGACATCTACGGTCCCAGCCAGCCGCGGATGCTCGGTTCAAAAGACCGGCCGACTTCGCCCGACGGCACGCACATGAATCCGATCGTGGCGCACGGCCTGCAGGCCATGAGCATCGGGTTTCTGATGGACGACGAGCAGCCGATGATCTGGCGTGGGCCGATGGTGACGCAGGCGCTCAACCAGCTGCTGCTCGAAACCCGGTGGCGGGACCTCGATTACCTGGTGGTGGATCTGCCGCCGGGCACGGGCGACATTCAGCTTTCATTGTCGCAGCGCATCCCGGTATCGGGTGCCGTGATGGTCACCACGCCACAGGACATTGCGTTGCTGGACGCGCGCAAGGGTTTGCAGATGTTCCGCAAGGTCGGGGTCAGCATTCTGGGCGTGGTGGAGAACATGAGCACACACGTGTGTCCGAAGTGCGGACACGAGGAGGCGATTTTCGGGATCGGCGGCGGAACGCGGCTTGCGCAACAATACGGCGTGGAACTTCTTGGGACTTTGCCGTTGGACGTGCGCATCCGCGAACAGGCCGACGGCGGGAACCCCACCGTAGCCGCGGACCCCGATTCTGAACTGGGGCTGCGCTATCGCGACATTGCGCGCAAAGCCGCGGCACGGCTGGCCCATGGCGTTTCGGCAGACGTTTTTCCAAACATCGAAATGACCGACGATTGAAAATCCATGAGTATTAAGCATGAGTATTAAGAGCGACCGCTGGATCCGCGAAATGGCGGAACGGCACAAGATGATTGAACCGTTTGAGCCGCGACAGGTCCGCGCCAACGGCGGGGGCAAGATTGTGAGTTACGGGGTCTCGTCCTACGGGTACGACGTGCGCTGCGCCGACGAGTTCAAGATCTTCACCAACATCAATTCCACTATCGTGGATCCCAAGGCTTTCGACGCGAAGAGCTTCGTGGATTTGAAGAGCGAGGTGTGCGTGATTCCACCGAATTCGTTTGCGCTGGCGCGCACGGTGGAATACTTCCGCATCCCGCGCAAGGTGCTGACGATCTGCCTGGGCAAATCCACCTACGCACGCTGCGGCATCATCGTCAACGTCACTCCGCTGGAGCCGGAATGGGAAGGGCATGTGACGCTGGAGTTCTCCAACACCACGCCGCTGCCCGCCAAGATTTACGCCAACGAAGGCGTGGCGCAGATGCTGTTCCTGGAGTCCGACGAGGTCTGCGAGACCTCGTATAAGGACCGCGGCGGCAAATACATGGGCCAACAGGGCGTAACGCTGCCCAAGACGTAGCCCGCGGCGTTCTTAAAATGCTTCCAGCGCCTGGTGCAGGCGCGATACGGGCGTGACTTCCATCTCGATTTTTGCCGTGCGGCGGGGTTTGTTGGCCTCGGGTACGAGCGCGCGCTTGAAGCCCTGCTTGGCCGCTTCCTGGAGCCGTTCTTCACCACCGGCGACCGGCCGGATTTCTCCCGCCAGTCCGACTTCGCCGAATACCACGGTGTCGCCGGCGACCGGCCGGCTGCGGAAGGACGATAGCGCCGCCAGTACCATCGGCAGGTCGGCGGCAGTTTCCTGGATGCGCATGCCGCCGACCACGCTGGCAAACACGTCCTGGTCGCCCAGCGACACGCCGCCGTGCCGGTGCAGCACGGCCAGCAGCATGGAGAGCCGGTTGGCTTCCAGCCCCAGCGTCACCCGTCGCGGCAGGCTGAGTTGCGACCGGTCCACCAGCGCCTGCACCTCCACGAGCAGCGGCCGGTTGCCCTGCCGGGTCACCGTAATCACACTGCCGGGCACCGGCTGGGCGTGACGCGACAGGAACAGGGCCGAGGGGTTGCTGACTTCCTTGAGTCCGCCGTCGGTCATGGCGAACACGCCCAGTTCGTTGACCGCGCCGAAGCGGTTTTTCACGGCGCGCACAATCCGGAAGCGCGACCCGGCGTCGTGCTCGAAGTAGAGGACGGTGTCCACCATGTGTTCGAGTACGCGCGGCCCGGCAATGGCGCCTTCCTTGGTGACGTGTCCCACGAGCACGAGGGTCGTGCCGATGCTTTTGGCGTGACGCACCAGCTGCGCGGTGCACTCGCGCAGCTGCGAGACTGAACCGGGCGCCGAGTCGAGTGCCTCGGTATAGAGCGTTTGAATGGAATCCAGCACCGCCAGGCCGGGCCGGCGCTGCTGCAGGTGCGACAGGATCTGTTCGATGGAGGTTTCCGCCAGCACCGGCAGATCGGGGGTTTTCAGACCGAGGCGCTGGGCGCGCAGACCGACCTGGGCAAGGGATTCCTCGCCGGTCACGTACAGTACCGACAGCCGTGGTTCCACTGCACCCAGTACCTGCATCAGCAGCGTGGACTTGCCGATGCCCGGGTCGCCCCCAATCAGAATCACCGCGCCGGGCACCAGCCCCCCGCCCAGTACCCGGTCCATCTCCGGGAGACCGCACGGTACGCGAGGGGTGTCTTCCGCCTGTACCTCGGCCAGGCGGCGCACCGGTCCCGCAGACGTTGCCGTGTTCGTGCGCGGCACTTTATGCGCGATGGTTTCAACCAGCGTGTTCCACTCGTTACAATCGCTGCACTGGCCGCTCCATTTTGGGAAGCTCGCACCGCAGCTTTGGCAGACAAACGCCGTTTTGGGTTGGGCCATGGGGGTATCATGAGCGGCGCTTTTCATGGAGCGCCAGTGACAGGTTACTATTTAACCATGCGCGGAAATAAAACAGGGGGACTGTGAAACAGGGCTTCTGGTCCAGGGACGGAGTCGTCGCCACGATCTTTGCCGTGGCTTTCCTGATCCTTGCGTACGGCGTATTCAGCGACAGTTTCCAGGGCCTGGAGCGCTACGCCTATGATCTGGGCGTGCGCGCCCGCGAGCGAATGCCCAGCGACAAGGTGGCGGTAATTGCCATTGACGACGAAAGCATCCGCAACATCGGTCGCTGGCCGTGGCCGCGCGAAAAGCAGGCCGAGATGCTGGCGATTCTGCGCGGAGGCGGCGCCAAAGCCGTCGGCAATACCGTGTTCTACTTTGAGCCCCAGGCCGACGCCAATCAACGCTTCGTGGAGGCGCTGGCCACGGCGCTGGCCCAGTCGCCGCTGACGAAGCAGATTCCAGTCGAGATCGAGACCTTTGGCGCCATGCTGGCGGACAGCGCACGCTATCCGGCGGTGGCGCCGATTGCCAGGGCCTACCGCGAGTCGGCCCTGGCCACGCAATACGCGTCGGAGATCGAGAAAATCGTCGCGCAGGTGACGGCGGCGCAAGGGGTGGGTTCGGCCGATCGTGTGTTGGCCGAGGCCATGACCCAGGGTCCTCCAACGGTACTGGCAATGAATTTCACTCTCGGCGCGCCTCTGGGCAATCAGGACCGGCCGCTGCCCGATGAAGTGCGGCGCAACGCCCTGACCC
>JAKEEJ010000123.1 GCA_022616655.1 Nevskiales bacterium
CATTGGATGCCAGCTTGAACGCATCCGCCACGCCCAGACGCCGTTGCAGTTCTTCAACCGGCATTCCGGGCGTGTAAGGCTCCAGGCTCAGAATGCCCGGGAGCGCATTTTTCAGAATTTCAATCACGCGATGGCTCCAGGCGCAGCGCCGGGAGATCAGACCACGGCCCGCGGATAGGAGCCGAGAATTCTGAAATACGCGGCGCGCGCGTTGGCCACGCCCAGTGCCTTTTTCACCGGCGCATCGTCCTGATGTCCTTCCAGGTCAATGAAAAAATTGTAATCCCAGGCCGCGCGGCGCGAGGGACGCGACTCGATCTTGGTCAGGTTGATATGGGACTGTGCAAAAGGCTCCAGCAGCTGGAACAACGCCCCGGCGCGATCCTTGTGCGCCGACAGGACGATGGACGTCATGTCCTGTCCCGTCGGTTCCGGATTCTGCCGGCCGATCACCAGAAAGCGTGTCGTGTTGTCGGGATGGTCTTCGATATTTGAAGCCAAAATATTCAGACGATACAGCTCTGCCGCCGCCGATCCCGCAATGGCCGCCCATTTTCCCTCTTTCCGGACCCTCTGCGCCGCCAGGCCGTTGCTGGCCACGGCGATGCGCTCCGCATCCGGCAGATGGGTGTCCAGCCATTTCCGGCATTGCGCAAAGGATTGCGCGTGTGCATAAACTTTCTCGACCCGGGCGAGTTTCTGTTTCGACAGCAGGTGATGATGCACCGGCAGCCAAATTTCGCCACAGATGGACAAGGGCGTGTTGGCGAGCAGATCCAGAGTGCTGCTGACCACCCCTTCCGTGGAATTCTCAATCGGCACCACGCCGTAGGCCGCGGACCCGGACTCCACGTCGCGGAAAATTTCATCAATCGCCGCGGCCGCCCGCGCCTGCACCGCGTGGCCGAACTGTTTGTAGACTGCCGCCTGCGTGTACGTCCCTTCGGGCCCCAGGTACCCGACGGTCAGCGGCGATTCCAGAGCCCGGCAGGCCGACATGATCTCGCGCATCAGGCGGGCCATCACCTGATCGCTGAGGGGACTCCTGAGTTTCCGGTTGCGCGTCATCGCCAGACGCAGAACTTCGGCCTCGCGTGCGGGCCGATAATGATCGTTGGCTGCGGCCGTGCCGCCCAGGCGGGTCTTGATGAAGCGGATTTCCTGCGCAATCCGCGCACGTCCGGAGATCAGCTCCTGGATCCGCCGGTCGAGCTCGTCAATGCGCGCCCGTGCCCGCTTCAGCTCCGGGTCCTTCATGGGCCGTGGGTCAACAGCCGTGTTGAAAGCACGCCCTGGATGCCGGTGATTTCCTTCACGACTCCGCGGGGCACAACACCCTCCACGTCCACCAGGGTATACGCCACGTCGCCCCGCGACTTGTTGAGCAGGTCCGAGATATTGAGGTTGTGCTTGGCCAGCGCCGTGGTGATCTGGCCGACCATGTTCGGTACGTTGGCATTGGCGATGCACAGGCGCGTGGCACCGGCCACACGGGGCATCACCGCCTCGGGAAAATTCACCGAGTTGCGGATGTTGCCGTTCTCCAGATAATCGCGCAGCTGTTCGGCCACCATGACGGCGCAATTGTCTTCCGCCTCACCGGTGGAAGCACCGAGATGCGGCAGCGCAATCACGCGGGGATGCCGGTACAGAAGCTTCGTTGGAAAATCGCAGACGTAGGCACGCAGCTTGCCTTCGTCCAGACCGGCTTTCACCGCCGGTTCGTCCACCACGCCTTCGCGGGCGAAATTAAGCAGGATGGCGCCCTTCCTCATGTTCCGGATACGCGCAGTGTTGATCAGGTGCCGGGTGGCATCCAGCAGCGGCACATGGACCGTCACCACGTCGGCGCGCGCCAACAGATCGTCCACCGACAACGCCTGCTGCACCGCGGCGTTCAACTGCCAGGCGTTCTGTACCGTGATGGATGGATCGTAACCCAGCACGCGCATGCCAAGGTCCAAAGCCGCATTGGCCACCCTGACTCCGATCGCGCCCAGACCGATCACACCCAGGGTCTTGCCGGGCAACTCGAAACCGACAAATTTCTTCTTGCCCTCCTCGACCGCCTTGTGCAGCGTGGCATCGTCACCGTCGAGCGACTGGGTAAAACTCCAGGCCGGAATCAGATTGCGCGCCGCCAGCAACATGCCGGCCAATACCAGCTCCTTGACGGCATTGGCATTGGCGCCTGGGGCATTGAACACCGGGATACCGCGCTGCGACATTTTCGTAACCGGAATGTTGTTGGTACCCGCGCCGGCGCGCCCGACGGCATTCACGGAAGCCGGGATGTCCAGTGCGTGCATGTCGGCCGAACGTACCAGGATCGCGTCCGGATCTTTTAGGTCGGAAGCCAGCGTGTAGCGATCGCGCGGCAGGCGCTCCAGCCCGACCGCGGAAATGTTGTTAAGCGTCTGAATTTTGAACATGGACCGATCGCGTGCACAAAGGGCGCGTATTGTTGCAGCGCCGTGCCCCGGACGCAAAACAGGACCGGTTAGCCGCGAGTACGGGCGAATTCCTTCATGTACCCGATCAGTGCCTGCACACCCGCCTCGGGCATGGCGTTGTAGAGGCTGGCCCGCATGCCCCCGACCGAACGGTGACCCTTGAGTGTGGACAGCCCCGCCTGCTTCGCCCCCTTGAGGAACTCATCATCCAGCGTCGCGTCCTCGAGGATGAAGGGCACGTTCATCCACGACCGTGCGCTTTTTTCCACCGGGCTGGAATAGAACGACTGCGAATCAAGGTAGTCGTACAGGAGGCCGGCCTTGCGCGCGTTGCGCCGGGCCATCCCCTCAAGACCGCCCTCCTTCTTGATCCACTGAAACACCAGCCCGGCGATGTACCAGGCGTAGCAGGGCGGCGTGTTGAGCATGGACTCGTTGTCCGCCATCTGTTTGTAGTCCAGCACCGAGGGCGTGATCGGCAGCGCCTGACCCAACAGGTCTTCGCGCACGATCACCATGACGAGGCCGGCCGGACCGGCGTTTTTCTGCGCACCGGCGTAAATCAGACCGAATTTCGAGACGTCCAGCGGCCGCGACAGGAAGGAAGAGGAAAAATCCGCCACCAGCGGCACGCCCGGGCTCTGCGGCACGAATGAGAACTCCACACCCTCGATGGTTTCGTTCGGCGTGTAGTGCAGATAAGCGGCGTTCGGATCGAGCTTCCACTCCGACAGCGGCGGGATGCGATTGAACGTACCGGGCCTGGCGGCAATGTTCGCTTTGCCGTACTTGCCCGCCTCTTTCTGTGCCTTGACTCCCCAGGATCCGGTGACGACGTAGTCGGCCGAGGTCTTGCCCCGCAGCAGGTTCATCGGAATCGCCGCGAACTGCGCCGTGGCACCGCCCTGCAGGAACAGCACCTTGTAGTGGGCCGGTACGTTCAGCAGCTCGCGCAAATCCTTTTCGGCCTGCGCGGCGATGGACATGAAATCCTTGTCACGGTGCGACATCTCCATCACGGACATGCCGCTGCCGCTCCACTCCAGCATCTCCGACTGTGCCTGTTTGAGCACCGCTTCCGGTAAAGTGGCAGGTCCCGCACTGAAATTGAATATTCTTTTCATTTCAAATATTTATTGATTATTCTTAAAGTGAATAAAAGCAGGGATAGGCCGCATCAAATCGTCGGCGGTGGCGTATTTACGGCTTCATTCCCAGGCCCGGCTTCACCCTCGCCATTGCCATTGCCATTCTCAGGCTCAATGCGGTCCAGACCCACCAGACGGTCGCCCTCGGCCGGACGCATGACGCGCACGCCCCGGGTGTTGCGGCCCAGCACGCTGATTTCTTTCACGGCCGTGCGGATCAGCTGACCGCCTTCGGAAATCAGCATGACCTCGTCGGTTTCATGGACCTCGATGGCGCCGACCAGCCTGCCGCTTTTCTCCGTCAGCATCTGGGCAATCACGCCCTGCCCGCCGCGTCCGTGGACCGGGTATTCGTCAATCCGGGTGCGCTTGCCGTAGCCGGCCTGGGCGACGGTGAGGATGTCGCCGTCGCGGCCGGCAGAGCCGGCCGTTCCAATGCTGCCGGCCACCATCAGGGCAATCACCGCCTCGCCATCCTTGAGCCGCATGCCGATGACGCCGGCAGCCTGACGGCCCATGGCGCGAACATCGGACTCGCTGAAACGGATCGCGCGACCACCGTCGCAGAAGAGCAGCACGTCCTTGTGGCCGTCCGTCAGCGCCACGTCCACCAGGCGATCTTCCCCACGCAGCTCGCAGGCAATGATGCCGTTGGCCCGGATGTGCAGAAAATCCGTCAGCTCGCACTTCTTGACCGTGCCCTGGCGGGTGGCAAAGAAAATGAATTGTCCCGGCGTGAAAGCTTTGATCGGCAACACGGCATTGATTCTTTCGCTGCCTTCCAGGGGCAGCAGATTCACGAACGGTTTGCCGCGCGAACCGCGCGACCCCAGCGGCAGTTCAAAAACCCGCAGCTTGTAAACCCGGCCCAGACTGGAGAAACACAGCAGGGTGTCGTGACTGTGGGCCGTCCACAACCGGTCCACGAAATCCTCTTCCTTGGTCGCGGCCGCGATCTTGCCCTTGCCGCCGCGCCGCTGGGCGCGGTATTCGTCCAGCGGCTGCGTCTTTACATATCCTTCATGCGACAGCGTGACGACCATCTCCTGCGGCGTCACCAGGTCTTCGCGGTTCAGATTGACGGCGCCTTCGCTGATTTCGGTGCGACGCTCATCGGCATACTGGTCCTTGATCTCCAGCAGTTCGGCGCGGACCACGGACAGCAGCCGCGCTTCGTGCGCCAGGATGTCGAGGTACTCGGCGATGGAGTCGAGGATTTCCCTGAACTCCTGGCGGATCTTGTCCTGTTCCAGACCGGTCAGTCGGTGCAGCTTGAGATCCAGGATGGCCTGGGCTTGCACGTCCGAAAGCCGGTAGCCTCCCGCGACCAGTCCGCCGTCGGACGGCAAGCCTTCGGGCCGTGAATTTTCAGCACCGGTACGTTCGAGCAGGTCCGTCACACCGCCCGGCTTCCAGAGCTGCGCCATCAGCCCGGCTTTGGCCTCGGCCGGACCGGCCGAAGCCTTGATCAGGGCGATCACCTCGTCAATGTTGGCGAGCGCCACGGTCAGACCTTCCAGCACGTGCGCCCGTTTGCGCGCCTCGCGCAGCAGGTAGCGCGTACGACGCGTCACCACCTCGCGGCGGTGGCGCAGGAAAATCTGCAGCAACTCCTTCAGCGGCAGCGTTCGGGGCTGACCGGCGTCCAGCGCCACCATGTTGATGCTGAAGCTGTCCTGCAGCTGGGTCTGCTGGAACAGATTGTTGAGCACCACCTCGGCGTTCTCGCCGCGCTTGAGCTCGATCACCATGCGCATGCCGTCCTTGTCGGACTCGTCACGCAGCTCGCTGATGCCTTCGAGCTTCTTGTCCTTGACCAGTTCGGCGATCTTCTCGAACACCCGCGCCTTGTTGATCTGGTAGGGCAGCTCGGTCACGACAATGGCCTGGCGATCCTTGGCCACGTCCTCGAAATGGGTGCGGGAGCGGATGACGATACGGCCACGGCCCGTGGCATACGCGTCCACCAGACCGTTGGCATCCAACAGGATGCCGGCCGTCGGAAAATCCGGCGCCGGAATCAGTTTCATCAAGCCCGCCAGGTCCAGATCCGGGTTGTCAATCAGTGCCACGCAGCCGTCAATCACTTCTCCAAGATTGTGCGGCGGGATGTTGGTGGCCATGCCCACGGCAATGCCCGATGAACCGTTGACCAGCAGTTGTGGAATACGAGCCGGCAGCACGGCGGGTTCGGACTCGGACTCGTCATAATTGGGGACGAAATCCACCGTGTCCCTGTCGAGGTCCACGAGCATTTCCTGCGCCAGGCGCGACATGCGCACCTCGGTGTAGCGCATGGCCGCCGGCGCGTCGCCGTCCACCGATCCGAAATTGCCCTGCCCGTCCACCAGCACGTAGCGCATCGAAAAATCCTGCGCCAGTCGGACGATGGTGTCGTACACCGCGGTGTCGCCGTGGGGATGATATTTACCGATGACGTCGCCCACCACGCGCGCGGATTTCTTGTAGGGTTTGTTGTAATCGTTACCCAGCTCGCGCATCGCGTAGAGCACGCGCCGGTGCACCGGCTTGAGGCCGTCGCGCGCATCCGGCAGGGCGCGTCCGACAATCACGCTCATCGCGTAATCGAGGTAACTGCGCCGCAGCTCGTCTTCCAGATTGACGTTCAGAAGTTCTTTAGCAATTTCAGTCATTTATCTGGATGTCCGGTTCAATGGTCCGGCAATTTCAGGGGTACAGATACAAAGAAAGCGCCTTTTCGGCGCGCGCGAAATTTTAACACAGGGGCCTCAAAAGATGCAGCCACCCGCCCACGCCCGGTAGACTTACTGCACCCTGAAGCAAACGCAGCAAGGGAGCGCGGGTGGCCACGATAATGAGGACAACAGGCAACGCAGGCTCCAGGGCCTCGAATCCGATGGAGTGCCTTTCGACAAGCCGTACAAAAAGATGGGCAATAGACGGTTCCGGTACGGGGCAAGAATGGGCCGGTCGGTGAAGCTCTGAAATCCATCATGGTTACGTTCGCCGCCGATGCCGTCATCGTACTGCTCATCTCGATACTGGTGTTCTCCTCGCTCGCGCTGATGTCCCGCTTTCTGGAGCACCTCCGCCGGATCCGCCTGCAGCGTCTTGAACGCAAGATGCGAACGGCGTTGCAGGCTTACCTGGCGGGAAGCCTGCCGGCGGCGGAAACGGTCGTGCGACTGCACCGACCGCGCCCCGTGGCGCTGCGCGCGCTGCTGGATGTCGCAAGCGGATTACCGGCCGAGCCGCGGGAACGGTTGCATCCCGTACTCGAGCGTTTGCATCTTCATGAACATCAATTGACCGCCCTGCGGCACCGTGACTGGACACGCCGCGCCCATGCGGCCAGCTGGCTCGGCGTTCTTCATTACCGCAACGCCATCCCCGCGCTGATCGCAGCCCTGCAGGACGAAATGCTCGACGTGCGGATCGCGGCCGCCTATGCCCTGGTCCGACTTGAGGCCGGCGAGGCGGTCAAACCCGTTCTTTTCGGGCTGGCATTGCCGGGGGCGTGGCCGCTGCAGCGGGCTGCCGAAATCTTTCAGGAAATGGGACCGAAGGCGATCCCCCCCCTGCTGCAGGCGCTCAATACCGGCAACGTGTCCAATGCCGTGGCGGCGGTCGTGCTCAGGACGCTCGGCCTGCTTGAAGCCATCGAATCGGTACCGGTCCTGATCAGGTACCTGTCTCATTCCGACACGGAGCTGCGCATCTCCAGCGCGAAATCTCTCGGACAGATCGGTCGCCCGGAAACAGCGGAGGCGCTCGGTGCCGCACTGGAGGACCCTGCCTGGGAGGTACGCAACGCCGCCGCGCAGGCCCTGGGCCGGCTGAAGGATGCCTCGGTCATTCCAGCCTTGTTGCGAAAACTGTCCGATCCGGCCTGGTGGGTACGTTTCAATGCGGCCGAAGCCCTGTTCCGGCTCAACGGCATCCGTGCGCTGAGGGAGGCAAGCCTTACCCATTCCGACCGGTTTGCCCGCGACATCAGCCGGCAGATCCTCGAGGAGCGCGGGTTCCTCACGGCGGAAGAAAATCTCGCATGACCATCGCGCTCCTGCTGGGAGGAATTTTCGGGTACTACTTCTGCCTGCATGGCATCTATTTCGTGCTGATGACCATCGGCTTGACTCAGTTGCAACGCTATCAGCAGGGCATCCTGTTCGGCGACTTTCAGCGGATCGCGGGCTCGCAGCTGACCCTGCCGTTCTCGGTCATCATTCCTGCGTACAACGAAGACAAGGTCATCTGTGAAACGGTACTGGGCGCACTCGGACTGCGCTATCCGCAGCACGAAGTGATTGTTGTCAACGACGGCTCCACCGACCGTACCCTGCAGGTGCTGACCGAGCGGTTCGGCCTGCGCCTCATCCACAAGGTCAGCGCCGAACGCCTCAAGACCCGCGCCGTGCG
>JAKEEJ010000124.1 GCA_022616655.1 Nevskiales bacterium
ACGCCTTTGGCGTGCTGCCGCCGATTTCGATCCTCGATGCCAGGGACGTGATGTACCACTTCGTCTCCGGATTCACGTCGCGCGTCGCCGGCACCGAAATCGGCGTTTCCGAGCCGCAACCGACATTTTCCGCCTGCTTCGGCGGCCCCTTCATGGCGCACAAACCCGGCGTTTACGCCAAACTGCTGGCCGAAAAGATGCAGAAACACAAAGCGCGCTGCCTCCTGCTCAACACCGGCTGGAGCGGCGGTGCGTACGGCACCGGCAAACGCATGTCGCTGAAAATCACCCGCGCGTTGCTCAACGCCGCCCTCGAGGGCAAGCTCGACGGTGTGGACACCGAGACCCAGCCGATTCTCAACCTCAAGATGCCCCGATCCTGTCCCGGCGTGGACGCCCACATTCTCAATCCGCGCAACACCTGGCCGGACAGGGCCGCCTATGATGCGGCCGCCGTCAAACTGCGCGACCTGTTCCGGCAGAATTTTGAGAACAAGGGTTTTGCCGCGTTTGGAATTGAACCGCGCCTGTAAAAGGGCATTTCAAAATTACTTGTCATTCCGAGCGAAGCGAGGAATCCGGCGTTAGCCGTCCTGAGTCGCGGAGAGCGACGAAGGATCTAAAGAAGATCCTTCGCTCCGCTCAGGATGACAGCCCGTTTTCGATAATTTTGAAACGCGCTCCTCTGGCACCATGAACTTTCTCGCCCATCTGTGGCTGGCCGAGCAGGCGGGCGTGCCGCTGGCCGGAGCGATCCTTGGCGACCGCCTGCACGGGCCCCTGCCCCGACAGCTGCCCTGCGATCTGGCGCTGTCCGTGCGTCTGCACCGGCGCATTGACGCCGAGACCGACCGGCATCCCCACGTGCAGACGGCACGGGCGCATTTTGCTCCCGGAGCCCGGCGTTATGCCGGAATCCTGCTGGATCTGATATTCGATCACGCGCTGGCACTGGACTGGTCACGCTACAGCCGCGAGCCGCTCGCGGATTTTGCCCACCGCGCCGCGCAGGCAGTGACGGCCCAGGGCCACTGGTTTGCGCCGACCGGCACGGCGCCGGCGGCCCGGCCCTTCAGCGCACTGCTGCAATCCTACCGGACGGAAATCGGCCTGGAATATGCCATCCGCAGGACGGCCCGGCGCCTGAGCAAACCGCAGGGCCTGCTGGACGCCATGCAGGGATGGCGCCGGCACCTGCCCCGGCTGCGCACGGAAGATTTTCCGGTACTGCTCGAAGACTTGCGGTCTGGAGCCATCCGCTTTGTGCAAACTTCTGCCGTACCGGTTCAGCCGGCATCGGCTTCGGCCAGTAACCGGCCGATACGGCGGTCCTTCTCCGTCCAGAGTCCGAACAACCATTTTTGAAATTGCTTGCGGAACACCGGATCGCTGTCGTAACGCCCGGACGCCATCTCCCGCGGAATCGGAATCGGCTTGACCTCCACAATCACGCGCGGCACCCGACCGGCCAGGAAATCCCAGAAGCCGCGGACGCCGTCGGGATAGACGAGGGTCACATCCAGCAAGGACTGGAACTTGTCGCCCATCGCGGCCAGGGTGAACGCCAGCGCGCCGGATTTGGGCGTGAGCAAATGACGGAACGGTGACTTCTGCCGGGCGTGCTTGGCCGGCGTGAAGCGCGTGCCCTCCAGGAAATTGAGAATCAGCACCGGTTGATTGCGGTAGTGCGCGCACGCCTTCCGGGTCGTCTCCAGATCCTGGCTCCTTAATTCCGGATTGCGGGCCAGCTGCTGCTGGGTGTGACGCTGCATGAAGGGATAATCCAGGGCCCACCACACCAGACCCAGCACCGGCATCCAGAAGAGTTCGCGCTTGATGAAAAACTTGAAGAACGGCGCACGCCAGCCAAAGGTTTTCATGAGCACGAGAATGTCGTTCCAGGTCTGGTGGTTGGCGCACACCAGGTACTGGCCCTGGCGGCTCAGACTCTCTGCCCCGCGAATGTCCCAGCGGATATCCAGTACATGGTCACACATCCACACGTTGATCACGGCCCAGGTCTGGGCCAGCCCCGCCAGAGCGGCCGAGACCCGGTCGCCCCACCGACCGCGGGGCGTGACCACCTTGACCAGAATCACGGCATAGACCAGCACGCCCCAGAACAGGGTGTTCAAACACAGCAACGTGAGCATGAGGACCCCGAGCAGGGGCGCCGGCAGAAAAGTGAGCATGCTTAGCCGGACGGCGTGGTCGCCGCGACGGCATCCTGCAGAATCAGGTCGGCGCCTTTCTCCGCAATCATGGTCGTGGGCGCGTTGGTGTTGCCGCCCACCAGGGTGGGCATGATGGAAGCGTCCACCACGCGCAAACCCTGGAGTCCCCGCACCCGCAGACGCGGGTCCACCACCGCCTGCTCGTCCACACCCATCTTGCAGGTACCGACGGGGTGGTAAATCGTTTCCGCGTGCCGGCGGATCCAGGCGCGAATCTCGTCATCGGTCTGCACCTCGGGTCCGGGATCCAGCTCCAGCATCCGGTGCGGATCAAATGCGGATTGAGCGAGAATCTCCCGCGCCTTTTTCAAGGCCCGCACCAGGCGGTCCAGATCCTCCGGATCGTCACAGTAATTCGGCTGGAGGCGCGGCGGCACCAGCGGATCGGCACTTTCAAGACCCAGCCAGCCCCGGCTTTTCGGCCGCAGAATACACATCATCAGGGTGTATCCGTAGTAGCGCCTCACGTGGGAAAGATCGAGACCGTGATAGGCGTTGACATTGGGTACAAAGTGGCACTGCAGATCGGGAATCGGTTCGGACGGCCGGCTCTTCAGAAATCCGCCGGCCTCGGCGATGTTGCTGGTGAACTGACCGCGTTTGAACAACGTATAGCGAAGCAACTCTTTGAGGGTTCGCAACGCGGACCGCGGATGGAATGAATACCCGAGCCGCGTCTTGCTGCGCACCGTGATGGCGATATCAATATGATCCTGAAGATTGCGGCCCACGCCCGGCAGTTCGTGTAACGGAGAAAGTCCATGCGGCTGCAACGCTTCTCTCGGTCCCACGCCCGATAACAGCAGCAGCTGCGGCGAACCGATGGCACCGGCGGCCAGGATCACCTCGCGTGCTGCCCGCACATCCAGATAGCGCCCATTCTCAAAACACCGCACGCCCACGGCGCGCGTGCCGTCAAACAGGAGGCGTGTGGCCTGTGCCCCGGTCATCACGGTAAGGTTGGCGCGTGTTTCCGCTTCGCGCAGATACGCCTGGGCGTTGCTGCACCGTTGTCCCGCCTTCTGGGTGACCCGGTAATACCCCACGCCTTCCTGCCGGGAACCGCTGAAATCCGGATTCAGACGGCAGCCGGCCTGCTGGGCGGCGTGGAGATACACGGCGGACAGGGGATTGGGATCGCTCAATTCGGCGATGTTGAGCGGTCCGCCCCTTCCATGAAATTCCACCACGTCGGGAGGAGGAGCGGCGGAGGACGCTGCCACTTCGTAGTTCTCGGACTTTCTGAAAAACGGCAGCACCTCCCGGTAGCTCCAGCCGCTGTTGCCGAGATCGGCCCAGTGGTCATAATCCCAAGCATGACCGCGCGTATAGCACATGGCGTTGATGGCGCTGCTGCCGCCCAAAACCTTGCCGCGCGGCCAGTAGAGACGGCGCTGATCCAGGTGCGTCTGTGGCGCCGTCCAGAAATGCCAGTTGTAGCGCTTGCTGCGCAGGAGCAACAGCAGCCCTCCCGGCATCCGGATCATCGGGCTCCGGTCCGCGGGACCTGCTTCCAGCAAACAGACGGTATGGACACCGCCCGCGCTCAGCCGATTGGCCAGCACACAGCCCGCGGAACCGCCGCCGACAATCACATAATCGAACCGCATCGAAAATCCCCCGGGAGGGGTCCGGAACCCGTGGCCCCGCTCCCCGTGCGTAAGATTGAGTTCACACTCCCCCGCTCTCGCTGCCGGGATCGGCAACGCCGCCCGTGAGATGATTGTGAACGCACCCTAATGCTAACGTAACCCCCCATGGTTCATACAGCCGCCGCCTCCAAACCCCAGGAACACAAGCTGCGCCTGCGGGAAGTCTTGAGCGAGTTGGTCGCCGCCGGTCTGCTGGGGCCCGATGTACCGCCCGGCCTGCGTGGCCGCAGCGACGGGGCCGGCGCGCCACATCCTCTGATCGTCATTGCGGAGTGCGAACTGCCGGACGCGAGGCACCCGGGCAAAAAGCTGGACCTGGAAACTCTTTTGCATTGGCTGTCGGACTGGACGGGCCTGGAATACCAGCGGATTGATCCACTCTCGGTTGACGTGGGCAAGGTCACCTCCGTGATTTCCCACTCCTACGCCAAGCACGCTCACATCCTGCCGGTCCAGGTGACCCCGGACGAGATCGTCGTTGCGACCTGCGAGCCGTTTCTACGCGCCTGGGAACGGGAGCTGGCCCCGATCGTCAAACGGCAGATCCGGCGCGTCATTGCCAGTCCCCTCGACATCCAGCGGTACCTTGGCGAGTTCTACGCGATCGCACATTCGATCAAGGAGGGCGCCGCCGAACACGGCCGCACGGCCGGCAGCAACATCCAGAACCTGGAACAGCTCATTGAGCTCGGCCGCCGTGGAAAACTGGATGCCAACGACCACCACGTGGTGGCCATCGTGGACTGGCTGCTGCGTTATGCGTTCGAACAGCGCGCCAGCGACATTCATGCGGAGCCGCGGCGCGACACCGGCAACTTCCGCTTCCGGATTGACGGCGTGCTGCACGAGGTTTACCAGATGCCCGCCGCGGTCATGGCCCCGGTCACCAGCCGGATCAAAATCCTCGCGCGCATGGACCTGGCCGAAAAGCGCCGGCCCCAGGACGGCCGCATCAAAACCCGCACGCCGGACGGCAAGGAGATCGAACTGCGCGTGTCCTCCCTGCCCACGGCGTTCGGCGAAAAACTAGTGATGCGCATTTTCGATCCTGACGTGCTGGTCAAGGATTTCACCGCACTGGGGTTCTCGGCCAACGACGCGCGCCGCTGGGACGCGATGATCCGCGCACCCAACGGCATCGTGCTGGTCACCGGGCCGACCGGCTCCGGCAAGACCACCACACTGTATTCCACGCTCAAGCTGCTGGCCACGTCCGACGTGAACGTCTGCACCATCGAGGACCCGATCGAGCTGGTGGAACCGTCCTTCAACCAGATGCAGGTACAACCGAACATCGAACTGTCGTTCGCAGCCGGGGTGCGCGCGCTCATGCGCCAGGATCCGGACATCATCATGGTCGGTGAAATCCGCGATCTGGAAACGGCCGAAGTCGCGATTCAGGCCGCGCTTACCGGCCACCTGGTGCTCTCCACGGTACACACCAACGATGCGCCGGCCACCATTACCCGTCTGCTGGACCTGGGCGTTCCTCCGTACCTGCTCAAGTCCACCCTGCTCGGCGTGATGGCGCAGCGGCTGTTGCGCAAACTGTGTTCGCACTGCAAGAAACCGATGGCCTTGAGCGACGCCCGCTGGCGCGAGGTGGTGGGCGACTGGAAAGTGCCCACCCCGAAATCCAGTCATGAACCGGTGGGGTGTGTGGAATGCCGGCAGACCGGATTTCTGGGCCGCAGTGGCATTTACGAGATCATGACCCTGTCGCCAGCCTTGAAGGAACGGCTGACCGCCGACACCGACCTGGCCCGCTTCCAGACGGCTGCACTGCAGGAAGGCATGGTCCCGCTGCGCATCGCCGGTGCGCAGAAAATCGCGGCCGGTCTCACGTCCGTGGATGAAGTACTCGCCACCACACCGCCCTCGTTCCGCGACCACTAACCCCCTTCACTCATTCTGAACCTCCATGAGCCCACTGACCCGCCGCGCGTGTGGAAAATTCCGGGACCGTAGGGCCGTGGTCGGCGTGCTGGGCCTGGGCTATGTCGGGCTGCCGCTGGCACTGCGCTTCGCACAGGCCCGGTTTCGGGTCATTGGCTTTGACATTGACCAGGAAAAAATAGAAAAACTGCGCGCCGGCCGGAGCTACATCAACTACATTTCCGACGCCACCATTCGCAGGGGTCTGAAGGCGGGCTTTGTCGCAAGCGCCGATTTTTCACGGGCGGCCGAAGCAGACGCCCTGATCCTCTGCGTCCCCACACCGCTTAACCGCGCCCGCGAGCCGGACCTGAGTTTCGTGGTCAACACCACCCGCGCCATCGCCCCCTATCTGAAACGCGGGCAGCTGGTGTCCCTGGAAAGCACCACCTGGCCCGGCACCACCGAAGAAGTGGTACAGCCCCTCATTGAGGCCGGCGGGCTCAGGGTCGGCCGGGATCTGTTTCTGGTGTTCTCGCCGGAACGCCAGGATCCCGGCAACGCCCGCTTCGACACCCGCAACATTCCCAAGCTGGTGGGCGGCGTTACTCCGGACTGTCTGGCCGTCGGTCAGAGGCTGTACGCCGCCGCGGTGGACCGGGTGGTTCCGGTCTCCTCCACCCGGGTTGCGGAAATGGCCAAGCTGCTGGAAAACATCCATCGCGCGGTGAACATTGGCCTGGTCAACGAACT
The DNA here is from genome assembly GCA_022616655.1 of Nevskiales bacterium. Lineage (GTDB taxonomy): Bacteria > Pseudomonadota > Gammaproteobacteria > Nevskiales > Nevskiaceae > JACPFV01. The sequence goes on from JAKEEJ010000124.1 coordinate 6,515, forward strand.
CAAGATGGTGGCCGACCGCATGGGCATTGACCTCTTCGAGGTGATTGACGCCGCCGCCACCAAACCCTTCGGATTCGTGCCGTACTACCCCGGCCCCGGCCTGGGCGGTCATTGCATTCCGATTGATCCCTTCTACCTGACCTGGAAGGCGCGCGAATTCGGCGTCCACACGCGGTTCATCGAACTCGCCGGCGAAATCAACCACCGCATGCCCGAGTGGGTGGTGCACAAGCTCACCGAAGCGCTCAACGCGCGCGGCCAGGCGGTCAAGGGTGCCCGCATCCTGATTCTGGGCATCGCCTACAAGAAAAACGTGGACGACCTGCGTGAATCGCCCTCGATTGAGCTGCTGGAACAGTTGCAGAAACTCGGCGCGCACGTGGAGTACTCCGACCCGCACATTCCGGTGGTTCCCCGCCTGCGGCGCGGAACCTTTGACCTCAAAAGCGTGCCGCTTTCGGCCAAGACGCTGGGCGCGTATGACGCCGTGCTGTTGGCCACCGATCACAAAGCCTTCAACTACGCCCTCATCGCCCGACACGCCAAACTGATTGTGGACACCCGCGGCGTCTATCGGAAGTCGCGCAAAAACGTGGTCAAGGCCTGACGGAGCAGGTCCTCATGCCACAAAACGATCCCATTGTCATTACGGGTATTGCCCGCACCCCGATCGGCAGTCTGCAGGGCCAGTTCAGCCCGCTCACCGCGCCCCGGCTGGGCAGCATCGCGATCCAGGCGGCGGTGAACCGTTCACGCGTACCGCCGGAAGACGTGGCCGAGGTGATCTTCGGTTGCGTATTGAGTGCCGGTCTGGGCCAGGCGCCGGCGCGGCAGGCGGCACTGGGTGCAGGACTGCCCACGTCCACGGGGTGCACCACCGTCAACAAAATGTGCGGCTCGGGTCTCAAAGCCATCCTGCTGGCCCACGATCTGCTGCGCGCCGACGGTGCCCGCGTGACGGTGGCCGGCGGCATGGAGTCCATGACGAACGCCCCCTATCTGCTGCCCAAGGCGCGCGGCGGTTATCGCTACGGCCACGCGCAGATGTACGACCACCTGGCACTGGACGGGCTGGAGGACGCCTACGAACGCGGCACGCCCATGGGCGTCTATGCCGAGCGCACCGCGGAAAAATACGGCTTCAGCCGGACCCAGCAGGACGCGTTTGCCGTGAGCTCGCTGACGCGCGCAAAGAAAGCGAATGAAGACGGCAGTTTTGCCTTCGAGATCACCCCGGTGCCGGTGCCCGGAAAATCGGGTACGGACGAAATCAGCCGCGACGAACAACCCTTCAAAGCCAGCCTCGAAAAAATCCCCACCCTGAAACCCGTATTCAAAAAAGATGGCACCGTGACCGCGGCCAATGCCAGTTCCATTTCCGACGGCGCCGCCGCCGCGGTATTGATGTCGGCCTCGGAAGCGAATCGGCGCGGCGTGACGCCGCTGGCGCGTATCGTGGCCCACGCCAGCCATTCACGGTCACCGGGAGAATTCACCGTCGCCCCGGTGCATGCCATCGCGGCGCTGCTCGGGAAGACCGGCTGGACCGCGCGCGACGTGGACCTGTGGGAAATCAATGAAGCCTTTGCGGTGGTCACCCTGGCGGCCATGCAGGAACACGGGCTGCCACCGGAACGGGTCAATGTTCATGGCGGCGCCTGCGCCCTCGGCCATCCCATTGGCGCCTCGGGCGCGCGCCTCGTCGCCACCCTGATCGGCGCACTGCGGAAACACGGGAGCCGGCGCGGCATTGCCACGCTGTGCATCGGCGGCGGTGAAGCCGTGGCGCTCGCGCTGGAGCGGATCTGATTGCCCTCCGAACGCAGGGTCCGCGTCGAGCCTGTCGCCTGGCTGACGGGCCTGATTCCGCTGGTCACCGTCAACCTTTGCTACCTGATTACAGCCGCGCAGACCCAGGTACCGTGGTGCTTTCCGTATGGGGAGGGCTGCACCTCCATCAGCGCGGCGGCCCGTCATGAGCCGGCCGGCCATCTGTTCAAGGCCGTGCTGCTGCCTTACAGCGGCCTGCTGATGTTCCACTGGTGGCTGACGGCCGAATGGCTGCGCGGTTTCGCGCCCGCACAGCCCCGCCGCCGCCGCGCCATGGTGGGACTGGCGGTGACCGGCGCGCTGTTCCTGATTCTGTATGCCACCTTCCTCGGCGTGGACGGCCCCACGTACCAGTGGCTGCGACGCTACGGCGTGAGCGTCTATTTCTCCTTCACGGTGCTCGCGCAGATTCTGCTGACCAGCTTTCTGGTGAAAGATCCGCGACTGCCCGCTCGGCTTCGCTATGGCAAGTTGAGCGTGTGTGCCGCCCTGCTGCTCCTGGGCCTGCTCAGCGTGCCGCTGCAACACTTTGTTGCCGACCGCGATGCCGCCCTCAACGCCGTCGAATGGAGTTACGCGCTGCTGATGGTGTCTTTCTTCCCGCTCACCGGATGGGCCTGGCGGCACACCGGTTTCCACCTCGGGATCCACGTTGCAATCCCATCCCGAACAGACCGGAAAACCCGGTGATGAACAGCAGCAGCGCGGAGGGCAGAGGTGCGGCAACCACCAGAGTGAGCTGGGAAGAATGTCCGTAGTTGAACTCCAGTGAGCTGAACACGTCGTTCCCGGAACTCTGCAGACTGAACCCGACGTAAGGCGTCGTAACGGTCTGGAAAAATGCCGTCACATCGTAAAAAGCATCCTGACCGAAACCGAGGTTCGGCGGCAACGTCCAGGTGCCCAGCAGTACGCCCGCGCTGGCATCCGAATCCTGTACCGTCCCGCCCGTGCTCTCGAATCCGTACACCTGGAGCGTCTGATCCCACAACGGCAAGGCGTAGGGATTCACCGACAGCAACGCCTGGGTAACGGGCTCGGTAAAGGAAGTGGTCTCGAACTTTACGACTCCCACGACCTGGGCGGAACCGTCTACGCGCAGCGCCTGATCGTCAACGACGCCGGAACAGCCCTGGCAGGTGTAAATCGAGGCATCGTCGCTGGGATCAAGCACAGTTGTAACGGTCGCGGCTGAAGACAAAGACGGAACAACAAGCAGGAACGCCGCCAGCAAGGCCGCTGCGGACGCGAGAAATGAGCAGCGTGCAGGCTTTATCACGTCCTCCGCCCCCTCAGCATCCCGAGGAGCGTCAAACCGGCCGCAAACAGGCCCAGCGCGCCCGGCACCGGCACCGGGGTGATGCCCCGGGTCAGCAACACCATGTCCTGATAGTCGCCGTCGCCACCGCCGAACAGATCTTCCCAGGCCATCAACTGCATGTCCGGACTGAAAGGATCACCCTGCAACCGTGGCGGCACGCGGACATTGCCGAGAAAAGTGGCGTCGTTACCCTGATAGGCATACAGATGGTCGGTACTGTCCGTGTTCAACGAAGTATCACTGTAGAAGATGCCGTCCGGTGTCGTCAGATAAAACCCGAAACTGTCGCTGCCAAAGATGCCGGAAGCCAGCAGGTCATCGTTTATCCAGCGGCGAATTTCATAAAGAAACCCCTCCTCCGCTGGCGTGATCGTCACCTTGCGCGTGAAGAACGGACGTGCGGTACCGCTGAACAACTCCAGCCTGTTGTCCGGATTCGTGGGGTCGTAGATGCCCAGGGTATTGATCCCGGCATTTCCGGCGATTTCAGCCGAGAGCGAGATCCAGCCGGTCGTTCCACTCAGGGTCCAATACGCATCTGCACCGTCCGTGACACAGTCGGTGTCCGCGTCTGGCGCGAAACTCAGACGCTGATCCATAACATCCTGCAGCGTCGGCTCTGGCGGGGTACCAGGACCAAAAGTGCACACGGCCGCATCGGTCACCGCCGGCAGACACACCAAGCCGGCGAAGAACGCCATCTCCCGTACCCGGGCTGATCTGATCATCACCTTCGTCCAAATTACCTCACAGGACAGTAGACGCTACCGAAAGGTTATGTCAGTAACGTGACAGACGCACAAATTCTGAAAAGAACGGTGTACGTTTGTAATACATCTGTGACGGAGCGTCACATCTCACCACCACGGCCACTGCCGTGTGAACCTCCGTTCTCGAAAAATAGCGTGAGGCAAGAAACAAAATCTTCACGGGCTTGCAATGCCGCTTTGGCAACATGGGCTCGTACGCCTAGATCTCCCCGTAGCCTTCGTTCGGAGTAAAGCCATGAAAAAGACGCTGAGCCTGCTCCTGCTTATTCTGTCTGCCGCTTTAAGTACGCCAACGTCGGCGAGCGTGGTGGAATTTGAGTTCAACCTGGAATTCAGCGGCGGTGAGGAGCCGTCCGGAACGGCTCCGTGGATGGTCGTGAGCTTTGACGATCAGGGCACACCCGGCAGCGTGCAAATGACCCTCTCCACCTCGGGCCTGAGCGGCAGCGAAAGCCTCTCGTCC
>JAKEEJ010000125.1 GCA_022616655.1 Nevskiales bacterium
ACGGGCGGCGCGCCGATGCCCTCAATGCCGGCATCAATGTCTCGCACTATCCGATGTTGTGCGTCATGGACGCCGATTGCGTGTTTGAAGAGGACGCGCTGCTGCGCATCATCCGGCCCTTCCTGCGCGACCGGCGCGTGGTGGCGGCCGGCGGCATCGTACGCCCGGCCAACGGTCTGCGGGTCCGGGAGGGACGCATTCTCGGCCATGGATTGCCCCGGTCGCTGCTGGCCCTGTTCCAGACCGTGGAGTACCTGCGCAGTGTTCAGTGGGCAAGGCTCGGGCTGGTCAGACTGAACAGCCTGCTGTGCATTTCCAGTGCGTTCATGGCGGTGAAGAAGAGCGTCGCCATCGAGATGGGCGGGTTCCACACCGACGCAATCTGTGACGATATCGAGTTCACGATCGCCTTGCATGAATACATCCACCGTCCGCGGCATGTCGAACGCCTGAGGATCGAGTACATTCCGGACCCGGTCTGTTACACCGAGGTACCGGAACACATCCGTCTCCATGCCACCCAACGCAACCGCTGGCAGCGCGGAATGTTGCAGTCCCTGTTGCGCCACAAGCACATGACGTTCAATCCGCGCTACGGCATGGCCGGCCTGTTCGGCATGCCTTTCTTTCTGTTCTTTGACGCCTTTGCAGCGCTCGTCGAAGGCCTGAGTTACACCCTGGTCCCCGTGCTGTACTTCACCGGTTACGTGTCGCTGCTGGAGCTTGGACTGTTCTTCCTGATCGCCATCGTGCTTGGCGCGTTTCTGTCCATCGGCGCCGTGCTGCTGCAGGAAAATACGCGACTGCGGGCATCCAATGTTTCCGAACTGACGCGCCTGCTGGGCATCGCGCTCCTCTCGAACCTCGGTTACCACCAGATGCACCTGCTGTGGCGAATCGCCGGCACGTTCGACTATCTGGTTCGCCGGCGTACCGACCTGGGCTCGACGATCCGCCACGGCAGTCATCAGACTGCGATACTGCCGGCCCGGCGGCCGGAAACTCCATAACACGCCCTAGAATTCTCCAGCACCTTGTCATTTTGAGCCCTTCGACTGTGCTCAGGACAAGCTAGATCGGCGACGGAGCAGAGCCGCGACGGTGCGTGCCGTCGGGCTGAGCAGACTGCCACGTTCACAGACTATTGCGGTGATGAGCGCTGCCGGTGTCACGTCAAACACCGGGTTGTACGCGGCCAGTCCCGCCGGCGCCACCGGATGGCCCTGAAACTCTGCCAATTCCGCGGCCGCGCGTTCTTCAATCGGAATATCCGCGCCGCGGGCACAACGCAGATCGAACGTCCCACCCGGAGCCACCACCATGAATTTCACACGGTGCCGGCGGGCCGCCACGGCCAGGGCATAGGTGCCGATCTTGTTGGCGGTGTCGCCATTGGCCGCGATGCGGTCCGCACCCACAATCACCCAGTCCACTTTCTTCTGCGCCATCACGAAAGCGGCCGCGCCATCGGCGATCAGTTGTACGGGAATCTTTTCACGCTGCAATTCCCAGGCGGTCAGCCGGGCACCCTGCAACCAGGGCCGGGTCTCGGTGGCATAAACCTGTTCCAGCTTGCCCTGCGCGTGCGCGGTGCGGATGACACCCAGCGCCGTGCCGTGACCGCCGGTGGCCAGCGCGCCGGTATTGCAATGGGTCAGAACCCGCACGCCCCGCGGCAACAGCGCCGCGCCAATTTCAGCCATGCGCCGGTTCTGCTGAAGGTCCTCCTCGTGAATGCGCTGCGCAGTCTCGAGCAGGGTCTGCGGTGATCTCGGGATCACGCCCCGCATACGTTCCAGGGCCCAGCGCAGATTGACCGCCGTGGGCCGCGCCTGCGCCAGAACCTGCTCGGCCTGGGGATACGAATCCAAATCGCGCCGCACCGCCAGCACCAGGCCGTACGCCGCGGCAATCGCAATCGCAGGAGCGCCGCGCACCGCCATGCCGCGAATGGCCGCTGCCACGTCTTCAACGGTACGACACTCCAGATAACGTTCCTGTTGCGGCAACAGGCGCTGGTCCAGCAGCTTGAGGTGATCTTCGGCCCAGACAACAGGCCGTACGACGCTTGTCATAGGGGAGGGTGCCACGGTCTAATGCGCAACATTCTAGCCGCGTTCCCGTTCGCACCTCACTTATGCAAAACGCCGATTTACTGGTCTTCCCGCGCTGGATCGTTCCGGTGGAACCCGCGGGTACTGTCCTGGAAGACCACGCCCTGGTGGTGCACAACGGCCGCATCGCCGACCTGCTGCCGGCCGAGTTTGCACGCCAGTCCTGGCGTGCCGGAGAGACACTGAATTTCCCGCGGCATGCCGTGATGCCCGGACTGGTGAACGCGCATACCCACGCGGCCATGAGTCTGCTGCGCGGTCTGGCCGACGATCTGCCCCTGATGGAATGGCTTCAGAACCACATCTGGCCGGTGGAGAGTGCTCACGTTAATCGCGCGTTTTGCGAAGACGGAGTGCGGCTGGCCTGTGCCGAATTCATCCGCGGCGGCGTCACCTGCTTCAATGACATGTATTTCTTCCCCGACGCGACCGCGGACGTGGCCCTGGAAACCGGTCTGCGCGCGGGCGTGGGATTGATCGTGCTGGATTTTCCCACGGTCTGGGCCCAGCCCGGCGAATACCTTCACAAGGGCCTGGAACTTCACGACCGGATCAAAGGCGAACCCCTGCTGCGTACCGTGTTTGCGCCGCACGCGCCCTACACGGTTTCCGACGGCCCTCTGAAAGACGTGCGCAAATACGCCGACGAACTCGGCATTCCGGTACACATGCATGTGCACGAAACCGCCGACGAAGTGGACACCTCGGTGCGTATCCACGGACAGCGGCCCTGGCAGCGACTCAAACAACTGGGACTGGTCGGCCCCAACTTGATTGCGGTGCACATGACCCAGCTCACCGACGCGGAAATCGCCGACGGTGCTGAAAACGGCGTCAGCGTGGTGCACTGTCCGGAATCCAATCTCAAACTGGCCAGCGGCTTCTGTCCCGTCGGCAAGCTGCTGGCGGCGGGCGTGAACGTGGCGCTGGGCACGGATGGAGCGGCCAGCAACAACGATCTGGACCTGCTGGGCGAGATGCGCACCGCGGCCCTGCTGGCGAAGGGAATCGCGCAGGATGCGCGCGCCGTACCGGCGGCACAGGCCCTGCACATGGCGACACTGGCAGGGGCCAAGGCACTCGGGCTCGAGGCCGAAACCGGTTCGCTCAAAAAAGGCAAGTCCGCGGATTTCATCGCCGTGGATCTGAGCGACCTCAACACGCAGCCGCTCTACAACGTTCTCTCGCAACTGGTGTATGCCGGCGCGAGTCGTCAGGTGACAGAGGTGTTCGTGGCCGGCCGCGCACTGCTGCGCAACCGGAAATTCACGACGCTGGATGAAGAAACGATCATTGCGAAAGCCGCTGAATGGCGTTTGAGGATAAAACCCTGAAAAGAAACGTTTCACGCAAAGACGCAAAGAAAGCCCTTCCAGCTCTTTGCCTCCTTTCTGTTCCCTTTGCGCCTTTGCGTGAACAGTTTTGATTTTGTCATGACCCCCAATGTTGACCCCGGCGAGATTGCTCGCTTTGGCAGGATCGCCTCCGACTGGTGGGATCCGCGCGGCGCCATGGGACCCCTGCACACCCTCAATCCCGCGCGCCTTTCGTACATCGAAAAGGCCGCCGGAGGACTGGACGGCAAACGGACCGTGGATGTCGGCTGTGGCGGCGGCATCCTGAGCGAAGCACTGGCCGCACGCGGCGCGCAGGTACTGGGTATTGATCTGGCGGAAGAAGTGCTGCACGCGGCGCGGCTGCACATGAAGGAATCGAAACTCACCATTGAGTACCGGGCGATTTCAGCCGAAGCGCTTGCGGCGGAGCGGCCCGAAGCGTTTGATCTGGTGACCTGCCTGGAACTGCTGGAGCACGTGCCGGACCCGGCCTCCGCGATCACCGCCTGCGCCAGACTGGCCCGGCCTGGCGGAACGCTGGTGTTTTCCACCCTCAATCGCAATCCCAAGGCGTACGTGCTCGCCATTCTCGGAGCGGAATACCTGCTCAAACTGATTCCACGCGGCACCCACGATTACGCCAAATTCATCCGGCCCTCGGAACTGGAACACTGGACGCGCAGCGCCGGCCTGGAGGTGCTCGACATCCGCGGCCTGCGTTACAACCCGCTGCTGAACACGGCGCGCCTGTGCGACGACGTGGACGTGAATTATCTGATGCACTGTAGAAAACCGTGAGGCGTAAGGCGTGAGGCGTGAGGCGCAAAAGGAAAAACCGTTGGGTACGGTTTCTGTTCCGTCTCCCGTCCGTTGTGTTCTGTTCGATCTCGACGGCACGCTGGTGGACACCGCCCCCGACCTGGCCCGTGCCGCCAATCGCGTGCGTGCGGACGCGGGGCTGCCCCCGCTGCCCGGCACTCATTACCGCGCGGTGGCTTCCGGCGGCACGCGCGGACTGTTGAAAGCGGCCTTGAATCTTCTGCCCGAACATCCTGATTTCGCCCGCCAGCGGGATCGTTTTCTCAGCTACTACCAGGCGGATTTGAGCCGGGAATCGAGCCTGTTTCCCGGCATGGACGAGACTCTGGCCGCATTCGAGAAGCGGAACATCCGCTGGGGTGTGGTCACCAACAAACCCGAATGGCTGGCGCAACCGCTGATAAAAAATCTGGGCCTTGCCGGTCGCATCAACTGCGTGGTGGGCAGTACCGAGGGTCTGCCGCTCAAACCGGCGCCCGATCCCCTGTTAAAAGCCTGCGTACAGCTGAACCTGGGCGTGAAGGATTGCGTTTACGTGGGCGACGATCGCCGGGACGTGGAGGCGGCCCGTGCCGCGCACATGCCCGTGATTGCCGCCGCCTGGGGCTATTTGGGCGTGAATGAATCCGTTGAAGAGTGGCGGGCCGACGCCGTGGCGCAAACCCCTGCGGACCTGATTCCGCTGTGCACATGAGCGCCCGTCCCCGAATTCCACAGCCCTACTCCCCGGCGCTCGACCTGCTGCGCGACCGCGTGGTTCTGATCACCGGTGCCGGTGACGGCCTGGGCCGCGCCTCGGCACTGGCCTGCGCCCGACACGGCGCCATCGTGGTACTGCTGGGCCGCACGGTGAAAAGACTGGAGTCCACCTACGACGCCATCCGGGCGGCCGGCGGAGCGGAGCCGGCCCTCTATCCCATGAATCTCGCGGGAGCGGGCTGGAATGACTACGCGGAGCTCTCGGCCACCCTGGAACGTGAATTCAAAATCCTCCACGGCCTGCTGCACTGCGCCGCACACTTCAAGGGGTTCACTCCGCTGTCCGAACTCGACCCCGCTGACTGGCAGGAATCTCTGCACGTGAACCTGACCGCCGCGTATGCACTGACGCGCCATTGTCTGCCGCTGCTGAGAAAGTCTGGCGACGGATCAGTGGTTTTTGTGTCGGACGGATGCGGACGCCAGGGCAAGGCGTACACCGGGGGCTACGGAGTGTCCAAGTTCGCACTCGAGGGCCTGATGCAGATCTGGGCGCGGGAATCTGGTGCGGAAGCGCGGGTCCGTTTCAACACCCTGGATCCCGGACCGATGAACACGGCGTTACACCGGCGGGGCTACGCGGCCGACGCAGCCCGCGTTTCCGATCCGGAACGGGTAACACCGGCGGTTCTATGGCTGCTCGGACCCGACAGCCGCGACACCAATGGTCAGGCGCTCGAGGTACCCCGGTAGCGAATCTCCCGCTGCGCGTTTTACCGATGTAGGAACGCGATCTGGGATTCCGGGTAGTTGAAAACCACCTTGAACTCTCTCAGAAAGTCCTGCCCGATCAACCCGGCGACCCCCTCGGGAAATCGGGCATCCGGATTCTTCGGCGTTCTGAAGAAAACAATGGGCCGCTCAAAACGATGCCCGGCCAGCTCAAACCACTCAAGCCGGCCTTCGAGTTCCTCGACTTCACCTTCCACGCGAACCGTCCGGGTCTTGATCACGCCCCGGTCGGTCAACCCGTGCTCCCGGGCAAAGTCTGGAAACAGGCTCACGGTGATCCCCGCCCCGGTATCCAGAATAAACAGGCCCTCGACGTTGCCCTCCAGGCGGGCGAGCACGGCCGGACGATTGCCGGAAAAGCTGAGCGCCTGCCAGCGCCCCTGCGCCAGACGATAGTTGCGGGGATCAAAACAGGCCACGGTCCGGTTCTCGTAATCAAACTCGACAATCGCCCCGGCAAAAAACGGAGTGCCCAATATGCCTGCGGGCGTCTCGCCGAAACTCCGCGCCATGGGTGACAGATCCAGCACGGCCACCGGCGTATTTTCCAGCATCACCGGTCCGACTTCGATGGCATTCAGCAGACCGAGTTTGAGCTTCCTTCCCGTATTGCGGTCTTCGCTCTCACCGACCACCGGCAGCTTCAGCTGTTGGGCAACACCGGCGTCCAGCACCAGGCGCGAGGCGCCCGTATCCAGCAGAAACGGCCCGAACTCCTGATCACCAATCCGGGCCCGCGTCAGGAAAAGCCCCTGCTTAAGCGTGGTCTGAAGCCGGGCCATGGCGCTGCTGCTGACGACCGCACGCTCCCGCTCTTGAGCGGACGCCACGGACAGCAGCAGAATCAGCCCGCTCCAAAGCAGAAGTTTTTGCATGCGTGTGCGGCGAAATTCCATCGTAAAGCTGCCGGCCTACTTGACCTCTTTGAGCAATAGGCAGGCCTCAAGCGCGCGCTCCGGATCCAGCGCCTCCTGCGCCAGGAACACCTGCTGCACGACCCCTTCGCGATTGATCACGAACGTCGCGCGACGGGCTGCGACGTTCTGCTCGTCAAAAACGCCATAGGCCCGGCTGATGTCCCGCCTGGCGTCGCTCAGAATGTTGAACTGCACGCCCAACTGCTCCGCGAACGCAGCATTGGCCCAGGCGCTGTCCACGCTGATTCCCAGAATCACCGTGTTGGTGTCGTTGAACCGGCCCGAGGTTCCCTGATATTTCGCCATTTCACTCGTACAACCGGGAGAGAATGCCGCGGGGAAAAACGCCAGCACGACGTTTTTCTCTCCCCTGAAGTCGCCGAGCGTGACCTCTTTTTTCTGCCGCCGGCCGCTCGCGTCAGGAGCCGTGAGGTAACTGGCGGTGAAATCAGGCGCCACTTGCCCCGCCTTGACCACGACCGTGGACGACACCGCCGCTGCCAGGGCACGGAACGCCGAAGCGGCGAGCACAGAAACCGTCAGGACCACGGACGCTGTTCGCAGATATCGCTGGATTTTCATTGAAGGTTTCCTCTCGGATTGGGATTCAAAACGCACCCGCCCTGACGTCAGACAGACTGTTTTCCCGCACGGCGTCGGTGCCACCACAGGACGCCCGAGTATACGAGGGCATTGAGCAGCACCACCAGCCCGGTCAGCACAAACTGTATCGAACGCGAAAGCTCCGCCGGATAGAGGATGGGAACCAGGTAGTGCTCAATGAAGCCGCCGGAGTAGCCCTCCGCGCCCGCGGCGCGGCGAAGCTCAATCTCCAGTGGCGTGAGCGGACAGATGCCACCCGACAGTTCAATGAACACCGCCCAGGCGGCCGCCGGCAGATGCAGCAGCGGCGCCCAGCGCCACCGCAGCGCCAGCAGCCCGCCCGTCACCGCAAAAACGATGAATCCCAGATGCAGGGCCAGCACAAGGTCGGCCAGCATCCGGTAACTCATGACGATTACCTCTTCGGCGTTTCCTCAGTGCAACTTTTTGCGCAGCTCGTGCATCACAAACAAGGGGCCGACCAGCAGAAACACGACATCGTCCGTAAAGGACGGCTTGGCGCCTTCGATTTTGTGTCCCCACAATTGCGCCGCCCAGCCGGCCGCCCACAAACCGGCACTGATCCACAGCAGGGAGCCGCCGGCCCGTTGTAGGGCAAAGATACCCAGACCCGTCAGCCCATACCACCCCATCATGGCCAGCGCGCCGGCCACCGACAACTTCAGATAGACCAGGCCGGTGAATACGGCAAACACCGTCGCGCCGTTGACCCAGTACGCCACCTCCGGGGCCAATCCCGTCCAACGACCGATCGGAATCAGCCACAGCAGACCGAACGTTGCAAAAAAAATGACGGGCACGCAGATGAAATGAATCCACTGATTGATCGGATGGCGATGGCTGACCGCGTAGTCGCTCAGAAACTGTTCCTGGGTGCGCATGATCATCTCCTCAGAGTGCATTTCAAAATTGCGTATTACTTGCCCGTTCGCCCTGAACCTGTCGAACGGGCAAGCCCTCGGACCATCATGGGCCGTTCATCGTCCGACAAGCTCACCACGAACGGCCCTGCTTAATTTTGAAATGCGTTCTTAATCTGATTCCCGCCGCGTCTGCTTCCTGAAGAATTCCCAGATGGCATCGGTGGCCTGGAACGCGTCGGAGGTTTTCCCGACCATGAACTCCGGCAACAGATTCTTGCCGCCCGGCCAGATGTGACCGTGACCCTTGATGACGGTGAAGCGAACTTCGGTGTCGCCGCTACAGTCGCTGTAAACGAGCGCCGTGACGCCGGGCGACGCGGGCGCCGGCTTCGGCTCGGCCTGACAGTCGAGGAGGCGTGCCCAGGTGCCGACAAACTCTCTCGCGGGCGGCTTCAGCCTCGATACCGCGGTCCGAATGGCCGCTCCCGTGGCCAGCTTCGGCGCGCCACCCTCAATCGGATTGAGCGGATCGGCATCGCCGGTGATGTAAAAGAGCGGGACGGGCCGGTCGAGTTTCGCTGGCTTGAGCCAGAGCGATCCGGCGAAGGGTGCGATGGCGGCGATGCGCGCGGACAGATCAATGCCGACGCGAAACGTCATCGAAGCGCCATTGGAAAATCCCGTGGCGTAGATGCGCCGGGGGTCCACGGTGAACCGCGCACTGAGATCGTCCAGCATCGC
>JAKEEJ010000126.1 GCA_022616655.1 Nevskiales bacterium
ATGAACGCCCAGACCTGATAGAGCACCCAGGGCAGGGCCAGGGCGAACGCGACGACCGCCGCCAGTTTGAACGGCGTGAGGAAAGGCGACGCCACTTCGGTGGCAATCAGGGCGCCGCCGGCCGGCAACAGTCGCAACAGCGGCGCGGCCAGCAGGGTGTACAGTTCCCGGGCAAACACCGCCAGCGGAATGAACGCCACCGCGATACCCGCCAGTGCCCGAAGCAGGCGCGTCCGCAATTCCAGCAGATGGATGATGAGCGGCTGCTCGCTGCCGCCGGTCTCGGAACTCACGGCGGCGGATCCTTGCGCGCTTCGGACTCGGCCCGTGAAGCGGGAGCCTCGAGGGACGTGCGTACGCGGTCCTCGACCGACTGTGCTTCGTCGCGAATCAGTTTGCCGACGTCCTGCAGTTCGCGTGGCAGCGCATCGGCCTGAATCTCACGCTCCCACTCGGCCGTGAGCTGGCGCACGTAGACGCGCGCGCGGCCCGTCCACTGTCCCAGGGTGCGCGCCACCGCCGGCAGTTTCTGCGGCCCCAGCACCACCAGCGCCACGACGAAGCACAGCACCAGCTCCGTAAAGCTGACGTCGAACATGCCGCTCAACTAGCCGTCGGCGCGGTTCTGCGGTTTGTCCGCCGGTTTGTGCCCAACGGCGTCGTCCGATTTCGGGGCGGCGTCGGTTTCACCTTCGCGCATGGAGTTTTTGAAATTCTTGATGGCGGAACCGAGGTCGCCGCCGAGATTGCGCAGCTTCTTGGTGCCAAAAATCAGCAGTACGATGGCCAGAACGATCAACCAATGCCAGAGGCTCAGGGTGCCCATTGCTATTTGCTCCTTGCGGCCTTTTCATCCAGACCCGAGCGGCCGCGGCGCCGGGCGAGTTCCTCGGTCAGGGCAGACAGGGGCACGTCCCGGGCCGCCATCAGTACGAGGCTGTGGAACCACAAGTCGGCCAGTTCGTGCACCAGCGCCGCCGGGTCACCGTTTTTGGCTGCAATCACGGTTTCCGTCGTTTCCTCACCGAGCTTTTTGAGAATGGCGTCCAGCCCGTCGCGGTACAGCCGCGCGACATAAGACACGTCCGCGCCCGCGCGCTTGCGTTCCAACAGCGTGGCGTAGAGTTCGTTGAGGACATCGGGGGCCGCCGGCAGCATCCCGCTAGTGTAACCCTCCCCACGGTCTCCGACGGTGGGTTCAGAGCCGGATACAAACGCCCTTGTCCGACAGAAACTTCTTGGCCTCGCCGATGGTGTACGTGCCCTGGTGGAAGATGCTGGCGGCCAGCACGGCGTCGGCGCCACCTTCGGTCAGGCCCTGATACAGGTGCTCCAGCTCACCCACACCGCCCGAAGCAATCACCGGCACGCTCACGGCCCGGCTGATGGCCTTGAGCAATTCCAGGTCGTAACCGGAGCGGGTACCGTCCTGATCCACGCTCGTGATCAGCAGTTCGCCGGCGCCCCTCTGCACCATTTTGACGGCCCAGTCCAGGACATCCACTCCGGTGGACCGGCGGCCGCCATGCGTCAGCACCTCCCAGCGCGGCCGGGGCCGGCGCGCGAGCCCGCGCGGCCGCGCGGGCTTGACGCGCTTGGCATCAATGGCCACCACGATGCACTGAACGCCGTAACGATCGCCGGCCTCGGTGACAAAATCGGGATTCTTCACCGCCGCCGTGTTGATGGATACCTTGTCGGCACCGGCTGCCAGCAGCGCGCGCACATCGGCCATCTGTCGTACGCCGCCCCCCACGGTGAGAGGAATGTAGATCTGTTCGGCCACCGACTCCACGACCTGGAACAGGGTCGGCCGGTCCTCGGAACTGGCAGTGATGTCGAGGAACACCAGCTCGTCCGCGCCCTGCTGGTCGTAGCGGCGCGCCACTTCCACCGGGTCGCCGGCGTCCTGGAGATCCTCAAACTTGACGCCCTTGACCACCCGTCCGCGGTCAATGTCCAGACAGGGAATGATGCGCTTGGCCAACATAGCAGGGATCGGGAGTCGGGTGTCAGGGAACGGGAAAATAAAAATAGAGCGGGCTTTGCAGTTTCCGACCTCCGACCCCCGACTCCCGATCCCTGTTCATGCCAGGGCCTTCAGCGCATCCTTGAGCTTGAGTTTCCCCTCATACAGCGCACGACCGACCACGCCACCGGCGACGCCGTCGGCTTCGAGCGACTTGAGCGCTTTGAGGTCTTTCAGACTGCTGATGCCGCCCGAGGCAAACACCGGGGTCTTGACGGATTTCGCCAGATTGCGTGTGGCCTCGGCGTTGAACCCGTCCAGCATGCCGTCGCGCTCGATGTCGGTGTAAATGATGGCCTCGGCGCCATCCCGCTCACAATGCTGGGCGGTTTCAATGGCGTCGTGACCGGTGAGTTTGGCCCAGCCGTTGAGCGCCACCCGGCCGTTCTTCGCATCAATGCTCACGAGGATGTGCCGCGGATACTCCAGACACAGATCGTGCAGAAAATGGGGTGCGCTGACGGCCTTGGTGCCGACAATCACGTATTGCACACCGACGTCGAGCAACTGTTGAACCGTCTCCTCGTCACGCACGCCGCCGCCCACCTGGACCGGCACTTTCACACCGGCCACGATCTTCTGCACCATTTTGAGGTTGACCGGCTGGCCCTTGACCGCGCCGTCCAGATCCACCACGTGCAGGCGTTGTGCGCCCTCGTCCTGCCAGCGCTTGGCCACGGCGACGGGGTCGTCGGAAAACACCGTGACGTCGTCCATCCGGCCCTGACGCAGGCGTACGCATTGACCGCTCTTGAGATCAATGGCGGGGATCAACAGCATGGAGAACGCCGGAGAGTGGGCACGCTGCGGCCGTGAGGAGATGCGCGAGGTTCGTAAAAACCGGTCGGGGGAGGCGGGAAGAGCGGGGTTGCGTAGGCGAGAATCTGCACCAAATGCGGAAGCAAGGCAAGTCAGGACCGGCCGTCCCAGCCGACAAAATTGGCCAGCAACGCCATGCCCGGCCCCTGACTCTTTTCAGGATGAAACTGGAACGCCACGATGTTGTCGCGCGCCACGGCCGCGGCGAACGGGTGGATGTACTCGGCCGTGCCGATCACGTGCTCCGCCCGGCTCGGCACGGCGTGATAACTGTGCACGAAATAGAACCAGCTGTCGTCCGGCACGCCGGCCCAGAGCGGGTGAGCGCGAGTCTGTTTGACGCGGTTCCAGCCCATGTGCGGCACTTTGAGCCGTTCCTTCGCATCCGCCGGCGGGTCCGGGAAACGCACCACCTTGCCGGGGACCAGGCCCAGCGCGGGCACGCCTTCGTTCTCATCACTCCATTCGTGCAGCACCTGCATGCCCAGACAAATGCCGAGCAGCGGCATGTTTTTTGCCGCCGCCGCCACCATCTCGTTGAGCTCGAGACGCTTGAGTTCCTGCATGCAGGCCCGCACGCCGCCCACGCCCGGCAACACGAGACGGTTGCAACCGAGCAGCTCGTCGGGGTCGTAGCTGATCAGCACCCGCGTGGATCCCGCCACGCGCTCCAGGGCCTTGCCCAGGGAGTGCAGGTTGCCCATGCCGTAATCCACCACGCCAATCGTTTCAGCCATTAGGGCCCGTTAACCATCAGAACGATCAGAGTGCACCCTTGGTGGACGGGATGCCGGTGACGCGCGGGTCGGGCTCGACCGCCATGCGCAGCGCGCGGCCAAAGGCCTTGAAGGCGGTCTCGGCAATGTGATGGGCATTGCGGCCGCGCAGATTGTCCAGATGCACGGTGACCTTGGCGTGGTTGACGAAGCCCTGAAAAAACTCGCGGAACAGGTCCACGTCGAACTCCGCAACCCGGGCACGCGGGAACTCCAGTCCGTACTCCAGCCCCGGCCGACCCGACAGGTCCACCACGGCGCGGGAGAGCGCCTCGTCCAGCGGCACATAGGCATGACCGTAGCGGCGCACGCCGGATTTGTCGCCCAGCGCCTGGTCCAGGGCCTGACCGAAGGTGATGCCGATGTCCTCCACCAGGTGGTGGTGATCAATGTGCGCATCGCCTTTCCCTTCAATCACCAGGTCCAGCAGGCCGTGCCGTGCCACCTGATCCAGCATGTGCTCCAGAAACGCGATACCGGTGGAAAAGCGCGTCCGGCCGGCGCCGTCGAGATTGATCTCGACCCGGATCTGCGTTTCCTGGGTGTTGCGGGAAACGGTGGCGGTGCGGGCGCTCATGGGGGGCGGCTAGGATACTCCGCGCACCGTTCAAATCAACAGGCCCTAACGGGCTTCCAGCCAAAAGGTGACGGGCCCATCGTTTACGAGTTGGACCCGCATGTCCGCGCCAAAGACGCCGGCACCGGTGCGGGGCCAGCGGGTTCGCGCCTGTTCCACGAGATGCAGGAACAGCGACTCGGCCCGGGCCGGTTCGGCGGCGGTAGAAAATCCGGCGCGGGTGCCTTTTCTGGTGTCCGCCGCCAGCGTGAACTGGGGGACCAGCAGCAACTCCCCGCCCACCTCCTGCACCGAACAGTTCATCCTGCCCGCGGCGTCCGGAAACATGCGATACGACAGCAGCCGTTCCAACAGGCGCTCGGCTTGGGCGTCACCGTCGTCTTTCTGCACTCCCACCAGCACGAGAATCCCGCGGCCGATGGCCGCGAGCTCGCAACCGTCCACGTGCACGGCCGCGGAACTCACCCGCTGCAGAAGCCCGATCATGCGCGGATTCTGGTGCAGGCGCCGCCGCCGGGCAAAGGGGGATCCGACGCACAGGCCCCGAAGGGCGCGCGCTCGAAACCATCGGTCTTTAGCCCGACCCGGTCCCCGGAACGTTCTGAAATCGCCCGCGAAAGAACCTGGAAGGTCATTTTAAAAAAGCGGCGTCTCTCGTAGAATTCGCGCGCGGACGGAACTTCCCACGACGGTGGCGGGTCTGTTAGCGCGCCACTTAAAACATTCACAACAAACCAGAACCCATGGAAGACCCCCACTCCGGCCAGACTCTGATTGAGGCGCGCGGCCTGTCGCGCCGTTACGGACCCCTCACCGCCGTCTCGGACCTGAATCTGAGCCTGCGCCAGGGGGAGATCCTGGGTCTGCTCGGCCCGAACGGCGCCGGCAAGTCCACCACGCTCAAGATGCTGGCCGGCTGTCTGGCGCCCAGCACCGGCGAGATCCGCATCAACGGCGTGAGCCTGCGCGAGAATCCCAAGGCCGCCAAGCGGCAGTTGGGCTATCTGCCGGAACAGCCGCCCCTGTACCCCGAACTGTCGGTGAACGAATACCTGCACTTCTGTGCCGGACTGCATGGCATCGCGCGCGCCAACCGTGCGTCGGCCGTCGCACAGGCCAAAAACGCCTGTGCGTTGAACGAAGTCGCTCAACGCAACATCGGCAACCTGTCCAAGGGGTATCAGCAACGGGTGGGCCTGGCGCAGGCCATCCTGCACCGTCCGCCCGTGGTCATCCTCGACGAACCGACCATCGGCCTGGACCCGATCCAGATCCGCGAGATCCGCGCCCTGATCGCCGAGCTGGGCAAATCGCATTCGGTGATCCTGTCCAGCCACATCCTGCCGGAGATCCAGGCCGTGTGCGGGCGTGTGATGATCCTCAACGGCGGCCGAATGGTTTACAACGAACCGGTGGCTCACGAATCGCATTTCACCTCGGTGGCCGTGCAACTGCGCCGGCCGCCGGCCGCCAGCGCTCTGGAGAACCTCGCCGGAGTTGCACGGGTGGAGCCCCTGGCCGGGGGGCGCTTGCGCCTGCACTGCGCGGACCGCGCCGACCCGCGCGAGGCCATCGCCGAGGCGGCCTCGCGCCAGGACTGGGGGCTGCTGGAACTGCACGCCGAGCGAAAAACCCTCGAAGACATCTTCGTTGAACTGACCGCGGGCCTCGCCGAAGAGCGCCGGGAGGCCGCATGAAAAACGTCTGGGTCATCGCGCGCAACGAACTGCGCCGCATTTTTGTTTCGCCGCTGGCCTGGTCGGTGCTGGCGGTGGTGCAACTGATTCTGGGATTTGTGTTCATCAACCTGCTGATTGACTACGCTCGCAACGCCGAGCTGGGCGGTCAGTTTTCCGGCGTGGCGGAGTACATCGGCGGCGCCCTCTACGGCTTTGCCACCATTATCCTGCTGCTGGTGATGCCGCTGATGACCATGCGGCTGTTTTCCGAGGAACGGAGGTCCGGCAGCCTGACGCTGCTGCTGTCGGCGCCCACGTCGCTCATTGAAATCGTGCTGGGCAAGTTCCTGGGGCTGGTCGGTTTCATGCTGGCGCTGATCGTGCTGCTGGCCGCGATGCCGCTGTCGCTGCTGCCGGGCACCGGCCTGGACTTGGGCCGGATCGCCGCGGGCCTGCTGGGTCTGTTTCTGATGATGCTGGCCTTCGGGGCGGCCGGGCTGTTTGTGTCCTCGCTCACGCGCGAACCGACCCTCGCCGCAGTGGTCGGGTTTGGTCTGTTGCTGCTGGTGTGGCTGATCCAGATTGTGTCCTATCAGGACATTCCTTTTGCCGAAGTCTTCGGCTATCTCTCGCTCATCGGGCATTACGACGACCTGAGCCGCGGCCTGTTCGACACCTCGGACGTTGCGTACTACCTGCTGTTCACCGCCTTCTTCCTCTGGCTCACGGTGCAGCGCCTGGACCTGGAGCGCAACTAAGATGCAAAAGCAAAAGAGGGCACTGCTGTTGCAGCAGACCGTCAGCGTGCTGCTGGTGGTGGCGGTACTGGTCATGCTGGGCTGGCTGTCCACGCGTTACAAACTGGACGCCGACTGGACCGCCGGCCACCGCAACACGCTGACCGACGCCAGCCGCAAACAGCTCGAATCCATGAGCGGGCCGATCAAGTTTCTGGCGTTCATCTACCCGCGTTCGGAGCTGCGGCAATCACTGGAAATGGATCTGGACCGTTACCGGCGTCTGAAGTCCGACGTCGTTCTCGAATTCATTGACCCCAGCCTCCAGCCCCAGAAGGTGCGGGATTACAATGTTTCGCGGGCCGGGGAAGTGGTGGTGGAATACCAGGGTCGTCACGAAACTCTGAGCGGCACCACCGAACGGCTTATCACTCCCGCCCTGCAACGGCTGGCCTATGCCGGCGAACGCTGGATCGTATTCCTGGAGGGACACGGGGAACCCGGTCTGGACGAAGAGGGGCGCGGCGGCTATTCGGCCTTTGCAAAGGCGCTGCGCGACAAGGGTCTCAAAGTGCGCGGCCTGAACCTCGCCACCGACCCCAGAATTCCGGACAACACCTCGGTGCTGGTCGTCGCCCGCCCCGCGCGACCGGTGCTGGCCGGCGAAGCGCAGCTCATCGCCGATTACCTTGCGCGCGGCGGTAATCTTCTGTGGCTGAACGATCCGGACGTGGAATCGGGGCTGAACGCCGTGGCCCAAGCCTTGGGCGTGAACTGGCAGAAGGGCACCGCCATCCTGCTGGAATCGGCGACCCTCGGCCTGCCGCCGTTTGTTTACATCACCACCGTGTACCCGCCCAATCCCGTCACCCGGGATTTTGAGGAAAACGCCCTGTTTCCATTGGTGCGCGGCCTGAGCGCCCGCTCCGATTCGGACTGGGCCGTGCAACCCCTGCTCACCACCACGGAAAAATCCTGGCTGGAAACCGGCCGGCTCGAAGGCCCGCTGCGCCACGACCCCGAACAGGGCGACACGGCCGGACCGCTGACCCTCGGCCTCACGCTCACGCGTGACCTTAAAAAGGCAAATCCCGGACCGGAACCCGCGGCCGAAAAGAGCGAGAGCACTCCGCAGCGGGTAGCCGTCATCGGCGACAGTGATTTTCTGAGCAACGGATACATCGAACAGTTGAGCAACGGCCTGCTGGGACTGAATCTGGTGCAGTGGCTGGCTTCGCGCGATGCGCAGCTCAACATTGACATTCCGGAGGCGCCGGACCGTTCGCTGCTGCTGCCGCCCTGGAGCGCGTACGCCATCTATATCGGGTTCAGTTTCCTGCTGCCGGCGGGTCTGCTGGGCTTTGGCGTCACGCGCTGGATCCTGCGTCGGAGGCGCTGATGAAGCGCGGCCTGCTGAACCTGATTCTGCTGGGGGTCGCCGCCGTTTTGGGCCTGGCCGTTTTTCTCAGTCAGGAAAAAAAAGAAAGTGGCCCACCGCTCACGGCCCTGACGCCCGATACTGTTACGCAGATTGAGATTCAACACCCCGGTGCCAACATCGTCCGTCTTGAGAAAAAAGACAAGCACTGGCGCCTGGTGACACCGAGGGCGGCCCTTGCCGACGACTTTGAAATCTCAGCACTGCTGGGCCTGACGGACCAGGAGAGCGAAGCGCTCGACACCGCGTCACTCACGCTCTCGGAGCTGGGTCTTGATCCACCGTCGTTCAGTGTCCGGCTCAACGATACCGACATCGCGTTTGGCGGCGTGGAGCCCTTGCAGTACCGCCGCTACGTCAAGGTCGGCGAGACGGTGTCCCTCATCGAAGACCCGTCGGGCACCACCCTGGATTCCGACTACGCCGATCTGGTCGCCAAACAGCTGCTGCCCGAAGGGTCCGAAATCCAGCGTCTGGAACTGCCGGGGCTTACGCTCGCAAAAAATGCGGCGGGAACCTGGTCGTCCAAACCGGCACATCCGAAAGCCTCTGGCGACACTCTGCAGAAGCTGGTGGATGGATGGAAAACGGCACGCTCGTCCTGGAACGAAACCGGAAAGGACGCCCGGACCAAAGGCGAAGCGGTAACGGTAAAACTCGGCGACGGCACCGCCCTGCGCTTTGTCATTGTCGAGAAGGATCCCCAGCTCAAGCTCCACCGTCCCGATCTCGGCGTGACTTTTGTTCTGTCCAAGACCCAGGCCGACGGGCTGCTGAACCTGCCCGAAGCCGAAAAAGAAGAAACGAAGCTGGAAGCAGCCGGCCCGACCGTAGAGTCGGCTACAAGCAAAAAATAACTGTCATTCTGAGCGCAGCGAAGAATCTCGTCCGGAGACAAGAAAATCCTTCACTTCGTTCAGGATGACAGGTCTTATTTTGAGGTGACGTGAAAAGCCACTACGTCTATCTCCTCACGAACCGATCAAAAACACTGTATGTCGGTGTAACGAATGATTTGTTGCGCCGCATGGCGGAGCACAAGACCCAATGGATTCCAGGATTTACCAGCCGGTACAACTTGGATCGCTTGGTCTGGTTTGAAGAAACAGACCGTATCGAAGGCGCCATCGCACGCGAAAAGCAGATTAAAGGTTGGTTGCGTTCCAAAAAAATTGCCTTGATCGAGTCGCTTAATCGAGATGGGCGTGACCTGAGCGAGGACTGGCAATAGTCCATGCCCGAACTCCCGGAAGTCGAAACCGTACGCCGCGGGCTTGAGCCGCACCTGGTCGGTTGCACCATTGAGGAGGTGCGGGTGCACGAGCGGCGCCTGCGCTGGCCGGTTGAGCGCGGCTTTGCGCAGAAACTCCGCGGTCGGATCATCCGGTCCGTTGAGCGCCGCGCCAAATACCTGTTGCTGCGGCTGGACAACGGCGACCGGCTGATTCTGCACCTCGGCATGTCCGGCCGGCTGCTGCTGCTCGAGCCGGCGACGCCACGACGCAAACACGATCATCTGGATCTGCGGCTGTCCAGCCACCGGCGACTGTGCTTCCACGACCCGCGGCGCTTTGGCACGGCCCTGCTGTGGCCGGCGTCACGACGGACCCACGCGCTGTTAAAGAATCTGGGGCCCGAGCCGCTTTCGGACGCCTTCGACGGCAACGGTCTTTTTGAAAAATCCCGCGGCCGCACGGTGGCGGTGAAAAATTTCCTGATGGACGGACGCATCGTGGCGGGCGTGGGCAACATCTATGCCTCCGAATCGCTGTTCCACGCCGGGATCCGGCCTGGAACGACCGCCGGCCGCATCCCGCGGGCGCGTTATCGGCGGTTGGCGGAGGCGGTACGCGCCGTGCTGGGCGCGGCCGTCGAACAGGGCGGCACCACGCTCAAGGACCACGGATTCGTTGGCGCCCACACCGATCCGGGCCGTTTCCAGGTGCGACTCGCCGTTTACGATCGTGCCGGGGCCCCGTGCGTGAACTGCGGGACATCCATCCGCCGCCTCTTAGTGGGACAACGTTCCAGTTTTTATTGCCCGCGCTGCCAGCGCTGAAGCCTGCTCAATGCAGGGCGCGCGGCGCCGCGAGACGGAACGGTTCGATCCGGGCTTCAAAGGCCTCGCCACGATCCGGAATGACCATCTGATAGCTGCCGTGCATGGTGCCCACCGGCGTGGTCAGCGGGCAACCGCTGGTGTACTGGAATTCCTCGCCGGGTTTGAGCGTGGGCTGGTACCCGACCACGCCGGGGCCGCGCACCTCCTCCACCTTGCCCTCGCCGTCGGTAATCACCCAATGACGCGAAATCAGCTGCACGGTTTCGCGGCCCTGGTTGCGGATGGTGATGTGGTAGGCAAACAGGTACTGCCCCTGCGCAGGATCGGATTGTTCGGAGACAAAGCGCGGCTGGACGATGATGCGCACGCCGCGGGTTGTGGTGTCAGACATCGGTCTTCAAATCATCCCGACTGAAAGTCGCGCGGCTTCGGACATCCGGTCCTGAGTCCAGGGCGGATCGAACACCAGCTGGATGTCCGCTTCGGCAATGCCGGGGATCCCCAGCACTTTGCTCTTCGCATCGGCCACCAGAATATCGCCCATGCCGCAGCCGGGCGCGGTCAGGGTCATGCGGATCACGGCCTTGCGCCCGGTCTCCGGCCGCGTCTCCAGCCGGCATTCGTAAATCAAACCCAGCTCGACGATGTTGATCGGGATTTCCGGGTCGTAACAGGTGCGCAACTGTTCCCAGACGGCTTTTTCCAGATCGGCATCGGTGGCATTGTCGGGTACGGCGGGCGCGGCGGCCGCCACCTTGCCCAGGGCGTCGGCATCCTTGCTCTCAATGCGGAACAGGTGCCCCTCGATCTGGACGGTATAACTGCCGCCCAGCGCCTGCGTCAGGGTGGCGCTGGCGCCTTCGGGCAGTTCGACGCGGGTTCCCGCCGGGATCAGGGTCCCGATGACGTCGCGCTTGAGAGTAAGGGTTTCGTAGGTCTGGGACATGACGACACTCAAAACAACAGCGTGCGGCTTTACTGACGGCGGAAGATCATCTTAATCTGCGCGGTCCCGTCTCGCACCTGCCGTATCGGGTCTGATGCGGAAAGCGTTTCCAGAGGAATTTCGGAGTCCCCATGAAAATCGTCCCTGAACGGCTGGCGTGTGCCCTGCTTCTTTCCACAAGCCTTGCCGGGGCCCACGAAGCCGCCGCGCCCCTGCGTGGCGTAACGGTCATGGGCGAAGGCGAGGTACAGATTCAGCCGGACCGCGCGCGACTGGTGCTGGGCGTGGAAAAACTCGATCCCGACCTCAAGAAGGCCGAGGCCGAGGTCAACCGCATCGTGAGCGCGTACCTGACGGCGGCAAAATCACTGGGCGCGAAAGATGAACACCTCTCCACCGGCGGCGTCAGCCTGCAACCCGAATATGATTGGTCCAAGCTGGCCTCCGGGCAGAAACTCCTGGGGTACCGCGTCAGCCGTCGGATGGAAATCCGCATTGACCCTCTGGACCGGCTGGGCGATTTCATCCTGCGCGCCACGCAGGCGGGCGTGAACCGCATCGAACCGCCGGTTCTGGAGTCGAGCCAAGCCAGGGAGCTGGAGCGCCAGGCACTGGTGCAGGCCGCCGAAGACGCGCGGGAAAAGGCGCGCCGTCTGGCGGAAACCCTGGGGGCCCGACTCGGTGCGGCGCAACGCATCACGGAGTCAGGCGGCAACGATTCTCCCGTGCCTTACCGGGGTATGGTCATGCAAAGCAAGGCCGCCGACGGCAATGCCGAGATGGGCATGGCCCTGGGAGAAATCCGCTACCGCGCCACGGTGAGCGTCGAATTTGATCTGCTGCCGCGCTGACGCGCAAGGCCGCCGGGACCGGGGTAGAATGCCGCGCTTTCTTCCCACACAGGATGGAAAGTGACTTCTCAGGAAAAACCGCTGGTCGGCGTCCTCATGGGGTCCCGCTCGGACTGGGACATTCTCAAATCCTGCACGGACACTCTTGAAAAACTGGGCATCCCCTATGAAGCGAAGGTGATCTCCGCGCACCGCACGCCGGACCTGCTCTTCGAATACACCTCCAGCGCCGAACAGCGCGGGCTCAAGGTCATCATCGCCGCCGCCGGCGGCGCGGCGCATTTGCCCGGCGTGACCGCGGCTAAAACCAAACTGCCCGTTCTGGGTGTACCGATGCCCTCGGCCGTGAACGGGATTGATTCGCTGCTGTCCATGGTGCAGATGCCGGGCGGCATTCCCGTGGGCACGCTGGCCATCGGCAAACCCGGCGCGATCAACGCCGCGCTTTTCGCCGCGGCTATCCTGGCGCTGTCCGACACCCGCATTGCCGCGGCGTTAGCCCACTTCCGCGCCGAGCAAACCGCCGCCGGCGAAAAAAACACCGCGCCTGTTCCCGCCGCTCGGTAACGCCGGTCACTTCCGATTACAAAGCGAGCCGCCGTACGTCCGCCAGCAATGCGCCGAGGTAAACGATAAACCGCGCCGCGGCCGCGCCGTCAATCACGCGGTGGTCGTAGGACAGGGATAGGGGCAGCAAAAGACGCGGCGTAAACGCGGATCCGTTCCAGACCGGCCGGGTCACCGCCCGTGACGCGCCAAGAATGGCAACCTCCGGTGCATTCACAATCGGCGTGAAGTACCCGCCGCCAATACCGCCCAGGCTGGAGATGGAAAAACAACCGCCCTTCATCTCGTCCGGCTTGAGTTTGCCGTCCCGCGCTTTCTGGGCCAGCTCGCCGCATTCGCGGGCGAGCTGCACGAGACCCTTCCGGTCCACGTCCCGGATCACGGGTACGACCAGGCCGTTGGGTGTGTCCGCGGCAAAGCCGATGTGGCAGTATTTTTTGAGAATCAGGCTCTCGCCGTCCGGTGCGAGCGAGGCGCTGAATTCCGGAAACTGCCGCAGCACCAGGCTCACGGCCTTGATGAGAAACGGCAACAGGGTGAGTTTTACGCCACGGTCCTGCGACTGTGTCTTGCGGAAAAACTCCAGTTCGGTGATGTCGGCCTCGTCGTGCTGCGTGACGTGCGGGACGTTGAGCCAGGCCCGGTGCAGATGGGCCGCCGAAATTTTGCGGATGCGCGCCAGCGGGCGGGTTTCGATCTCGCCAAACTGGGAAAAGTCCACCACGGAAATGGGTGGAATTCCGCCTCCCGCCTCCCGCCTCCCGCCTCCCGCAAGATTCTGTTTCACGAACCCCTGTACATCTTCCTGCGTGATGCGTCCTTTCGAGCCGGTGCCCTGCACGGCGTTCAGATCAACACCAAACTGGCGGGCCAGCTTGCGGAGCAGCGGCGAGGCGTGCGGAAGGCGCTGGCCGGCTTGGACCTCCCAGGGCGGCACCCTGTCGCCCGCAGCTTGAGCCGCGGGCTTCACCTCCGTCCCCCGGCTTACACGGCTCAGTACCTCTTCCTCTTGAATAGGAGAGGGGATTTTCTGTGCTTTTCCGTCCCCCGTCTCCCGTCCCCCGTCTCCCGTCTTTTTGCCTTCCGTGGTTTCCAGCTCGCAGATCGTATCCCCCTTCGAAATCTTGTCGCCGACCTTGATCCGGATGCGGCGTACGACGCCGGCGTCGGGCGCCGGCACTTCCATGGTGGCTTTTTCGGACTCCAGCGTGATCAGCGCGGCATCTTTTTCGACACGCTGGCCCTCCTTGACCAGCACTTCAATCACCGGGACGTTCTGGTAGTCGCCAAGATCGGGGACTTTGACTTCGGTCAGCTGACTCATTTGCGGACTTTCAGACCGTCACCGGGTTGGGCTTGTCCGGCCGGAGGCCGAAGATCTGCAGGGCCTGAGCCACTCTGGCGTTGGGAATCGCCCCCTGATCGGCCAAGGCCTTGAGCGCCTTGACCGTGATCCAGCGGCGGTCCACCTCGAAGAAATCCCGCAGGGCCGGGCGGTTGTCACTGCGGCCGAAACCGTCGGTGCCGAGCGTGGAGTACGGCATCGGTACGTAGGGACGAATCTGTTCGGCATAGGCCTTGACGTGATCGCTGCAGGCAATCGCCGGGCCCCGGCGGCCCTCCAGTTGCTGCGCCACGTAAGCCTTTCTGGGTTTCGCGTCCGGGTGGAGCAGGTTCCAGCGATCCACGTCCTGCCCGTCGCGGCACAGCTCGTTGAAGCTGGTCGCGCTCCAGACCTCGCCGGTGACGCCGAACTCCTCGCGGAGCAATTCCGCGGCGGCGACGACTTCGCGCAGAATCGAGCCGCAGCCGATGAGTTGAACGTGCAGCGCCGCCGGCGCTGGGGATTCGCGCACGCGGTAGAGCCCGCGCACGATGCCGTCTTCCACGCCCGGGGGCAGGGCGGGCTGGGCGTAGTTCTCGTTGTACAGCGTCAGGTAATAAAAGACGTCCCGGTGCCTGGCGTACATCTCCTGCAGGCCGTGCTGCAACAGCACCGCCAGCTCGTAGGCGTAGGCGGGATCGTAGGCGCGGCAGTTCGGAACGACGCCGGCGAAGAGGTGGGAGTGACCGTCCTGGTGTTGCAAGCCTTCGCCATTGAGCGTCGTGCGCCCGGCGGTGGCGCCGAGCAGAAACCCGCGGGCGCGCATGTCGCCGGCGGCCCAGCACAGATCGGCCACGCGCTGGAAACCGAACATGGAATAGAAAATATAGAACGGCAGCATGGAGACGCCGTGATTGGCGTAACTGGTGGCGGCCGCAATCCACGACGACATGGCGCCGGATTCGGTGATGCCCTCCTCCAGAATCTGCCCCCGGATGTCTTCCTTGTAGAACGCCAGCTGATCCGCGTCCTCCGGTTTGTACTTCTGACCGACCACCGAGTAGATGCCCAGCTGGCGGAACATGCCTTCCATGCCGAAGGTGCGCGCCTCGTCCGGAATGATCGGCACCACGCGCGGGCCGACGGCCGGATCGCGCAGCAGAATCTGCAGGAACTGCACAAAGGCCATGGTGGTGGAGATTTCGCGCTCGCCGCTGGCCTCGAGCAGGCGCTGGAACGTGGGCAGCGCCGGGATCGGCAGCGCCTCATTCACCGGCTCGCGGACGGGAAGACAGCCGCCGAGCGCCTGGCGGCGTGCCTTCAGGTACTGAATCTCGGCCGAATTCTCCGGCGGCTTGTAGAACGGCGTGGAGGCGATCTGATCGTCGGAAATCGGCAGTTGGAAGCGGTCGCGGAACGCCTTGAGTTCCTCCTCGCCCATCTTCTTCTGCTGGTGGGTAATGTTCTGGCCTTCGCCGGCCTCGCCCATGCCGTAGCCCTTGACGGTCTTGGCCAGAATCACCGTGGGGCGGCCGTTGGGGTTATGGACCGCCTCCCAATACGCGGCGTACAGCTTGTGCGGATCGTGACCGCCGCGGTTGAGCTGGCCGATGTCCTCGTCCGACATCGTGGCGACCCGGCGCGCCAGCTCGGGATCCTTGGCAAAGAAATGATCGCGCGTGTACTGGCCGCCCTTGGCCTTGTAGTTCTGGTACTCGCCGTCCACGGTTTCATTCATGATGCGCACCAGCGCGCCGTTGCGGTCCTGCGCCAGCAGGCCATCCCAGGCGGAACCCCAGATCACCTTGAGGACGTTCCAGCCGGCGCCGCGGAACACGCCTTCGAGCTCCTGGATGATCTTGCCGTTGCCGCGCACCGGGCCGTCGAGGCGCTGCAGATTGCAGTTGACGACGAAAATCAGGTTGTCGAGCCGCTCGCGTTCGGCGATGTCCACCGCGCCCAGCGATTCGGGCTCGTCCATCTCGCCGTCGCCGCAGAAACACCAGACCTTGCGGCCCTCGGTCTTGGCCAGACCGCGGTGGTGCAGGTACTTCATGAACCGCGCCTGATAAATCGCCGTGATCGGGCCCAGGCCCATCGATACGCTGGCGAACTGCCAGAAGTCCGGCATCAGCCAGGCGTGCGGATAGGACGACAGACCCTTGCCGCCCGTTTCCATGCGGAAGTGGTGCATCTGTTCTTCCGTGATGCGCCCCTCCAGGTACGCGCGCGCGTAGATCCCTGGCGTCGCGTGCCCCTGGATGTAGAGCAGGTCCGCGCCCTGCGGATGCTGCGGACCCTTGAAGAAGTGATTGAAGCCCACCTCGTAGAGCGTGGCGGCCGACGCAAACGTGGCGATATGACCGCCGATGCCGGCGTGCTCTCTATTGGCGTTGATCACCATCGCCATCGCGTTCCAGCGGATGATGGAACGGATCTTCCACTCCAGCGCATGGTCGCCCGGTGAGCGCTGTTCCCGATGCGGCGGGATCGTGTTGAGGTAGGCGGTGTTGGGCGAGAACGGAATGAACGCGCCGGAGCGCCGCGATTTCTCAATCAGCGCTTCGAGCAGATAATGCGCGCGTTCCGGCCCTTCCCGCTCCAGCACGGCGGCAAGCGCCTCCAGCCACTCGTGCGTCTCCCCGGGGTCAAGGTCCTGCGGATCGGTACGGTTTGGCGACTCGGTCATGCGCGACTCATTGCCCGGACGGGTAATGGTAACGGTCGGCCGGTGTACACCGCCAATCGCCGTCTCTTATTGGAACTTACACAAGCGGTTGAGGGGGTTGTGCGGCTCACGAAAAATCCTCTGCTCGGTGCTGACGCACCTCTCTGCAAGGCTGCGTGATCTCGCAACGCGCACATGGAGTGCATTTCAAAATTACGTATTACTTGTCCCGTTCGCTCTGAGCCTGTCGGACGGGTGAACGGGCAAGCCCTCGGACCATTATGGGCCGTTCAGGGTTCCTGCCTGCAGCAGGCAGGCGACGGGCTCAGAGCGAACGGTCCTTCTTAATTTTGAAATGCGCTCTTAAAACCTGCCGCTAGAGTGCGGGAATTATGAAGCCGGCTCTGAATCAGGCGGCCGCGGCACCCCGAATGGCCGATTCGAATAATGTCTCCAGCTCGCGCACCGCGCGGCGGTCTTCAATCACTTCCGGTAGCGCTGCCAGCAGGCGACGCGACAGATCGGCGCGCCGGTCCGGCTCGCGGGCCAGGGTAACGGCAATCCGTGCGTAGTCCTCGGGCGATTCGGCGACGGCGTCCAGCACGCCCATTTGGCGGTACGCCGCCAGCGTGTAGCGTCCGCGGTGGAACGCGCCCGGCAGCGTCACCACCGGCGTGCCGGCGGCGAACGCGTCGTAGTTGCTGTTGGCGCCGCCGGAGTAGTGCGGAGTGTCCAGCACGACGTCCGCCGTCCGCAGCCGCTCGCGGTACTCCGCTTCCGCAAGGCGCGGCACAATCCGGACGCGCTCGAACACATCCGCGCAGCTTTTCTGCAGGCGCTGCTGCAGGCGCCGGGTCAGGGCCGGTTGGATTTCGCCCGAAATCAGCAGAGTGCCGGCAGGATCCCGCTCCAGAACACCGCGCGCCAGTGCGTCGAAATCCGGGTGGAGCTTGCGCAGATTTTGCGCGCAGAAATAAAGGGAGCCCCGCTCCGGCAGTCCCCGTTCGGCGCGGGTGCGGGCCCGGGCCGCCACCGGCGGCGATGGATAACAGGTCGGCAGGCGTGCCGATCGGATCAACCGCTCGGTGTAGTGAGCCTCGGCGCCGGAAGGCTCCAGCGCTTCCGCGGAGATGAACCCGTCCATGTGGGGTGCACCGCTGGTCACCGGCCAGCCCCAGCCGGTGCATTGCACCGGCGCCAGCCGCCAGAACGGCAGAAAATAATTGCTCAGATCGGTGCCGCTTTCCCAGTAATAAAGCAGATGAAAGCGGCCGCGCAGAATGCGCTCGGCGGCTTCGTCTATCCGCTTGGGCAACGGCAGATACTCCGCTTCGATGCCCGCCAGTTCTTTGCGCAGGATGGCCGGGCCGTTGGGTTCGCTGCAGATCAGGATCGGCTGAAAACGCTCGCGCGACAGCTCTCGGATCACGCCACGCATGCATTTGAGAAACACACCCTCATGCCCGTGGGTAACCACGAAGCCGATGCGCCAGGGCGGTCCGGCCGGCGGGTCGGGCACGGTCCGCGGAAACTGCCCTTCGAACAGGGCGGCAAAAGCCTGCTTCACCGGCCGCACGTCGTAATGGTGATAGGTCATCAGCGAGGAGGGGCACACTCCGGTTTCATGCAGCGTCGAAAAATCCAGCGGCACTCCGCGCCGGAGGAACTCCCGCAACACCCCTTCCACGCGGGACTCGTAATCCTCCACCGCCACACGCGACTCGAACACCACCGGACACAGCGTGGCTGCACGCAGCTCGTCCAGAACGGCGGCGGTCCCGGCACCGCCGCGCCGGTAATGTTCCCGGGCCCCTTCGATATCGTCACGCGCCTCCAGATACTGCGCCCGGTTGCGCCGCGCTTTGTCGAAATCCGGCGCCCGCTCCAGCGCGCGCGCAAAACACTCGCCGGATTTTTCCTGATCGCCCCGTTCGCGGTGACAAACGCCCAGATTATTGAGCGCCCGTGCGTGCTTCGGATCCAGAGCCAGCACGCGTAGAAAGGCCTCGCTCGCAGAACGGTAACGTCCCAGATCCAGCAGGGTATTGCCGAGGTTGTACTGCGCGGCGGTCAGCCCGGGATCCAGCCGCACGGCTTCTTCGTAATGGGGCAATGCTTCGTCGTTGCGGCCCCCGGCGCGCAGGGCGTTGGCCAGGCAGTACTGCGCGACCGCGGCGTTGGGCGCCAGCTCCACGGCGCGGCGGTACGCGAGCAGCGCCTCCGCCGGCCGGCCGGCACGGCGCAGCACCTCGCCGTGATTGTGCTGCAACGTCCAGTCCTTCGGCGCCAGCCCTGCGGCGCGCGCTATCAGTTGCACCGCCGCTGCATGCCGGCCCTGCTGGCTGCGGATGAGGGCGAGAA
>JAKEEJ010000127.1 GCA_022616655.1 Nevskiales bacterium
AAGGCGCTGAACCCGGCGTGGGCCGTCGCCTTCTTCGCCAAGAACGGCCTGTTTTCGGGGCGCCACGGTGCTTTGCCCGGTTACTACATCCTCGGCTCGGTGGTGCTGTGCATCACCGGCGGCGAAGCGCTTTACGCCGACCTGGCTGATGCTCACCTACCTGTTACACACCACCGGCGAGCTGTGCCTGTCACCGGTTGGTTTGTCGGCGGTCACGAAACTGGCGCCGCCACGTTACGTGAGCCAGATGATGGGCACCTGGTTCATGGGCGCCGCGCTCGGCAATCTCATCGGCGGGCTGATCGCCGGCCGTTTCGGCGAGGATGACGTGGCCGAAATGCCCGTGCGATTCCTGACCGTCTTGTTCAGCACCGCCGGTTTCGGCATCCTGCTGGCCTTGTTCATAAAACCGATCAAACGGCTGATCGGCTCTCAAAACGAATAGCCGTTGGAGGAGAATCACAATGTATAGAACGTACCGATCGCCGTATTTCATTCTGGTCCTGGCCCTGCTCGCCGCCTGCGAAAAATCTCCCCCGGCACCGCCGGTCGCACCGACCGGCCCGACGGCCGCCGAGGCCGACCGGTTCATCGCCGGCATCAACGACGAGCTGCGGAAAAAACTGCCGCTGCTCAACGCCGCCAACTGGCTGCAGGCCACTTACATCACCGACGACTCGCAACGCATCGCGGCGAAGTTCAACGAGGAATTCCTGGGGTATCAGGCGGCCAGGATCCAGGAATCGAAAAAATTCATCAGCCTCGGCGAACTTTCCGGCACCACGGCACGCAGCCTGCTGCTGCTCAGGAATGTCAGCGCCCCCGCGCCGGCCGACGCCGGCCGGCAGGCGGAGCTGGCGAAAATCCTGTCGCGGATGGAAGCCCATTACGGTTCCAGCAAGTGGTGCCGCAAGGACCTTGCGGGCAACGAGCAGTGTCTGACCCTGCCGGAGATCGAAAAAATCATCAACAACGTTGAGTTCCAGTACACGCCGGCGGAAATCGCCGAGGCCTGGGCCGGCTGGCACGCCATCGGCCGGCCGCTGCGCGCGGAGTACCGGCGCTTTGTGGAAATTGTCAACGAGGGCGCACGCGAGATGGGCTATGCCAACACCGGGGAGGTCTGGCGCAGCGGTTACGACATGAGTCCGACAGAATTCGAGGTGGAAACCGAACGTCTGTGGAACCAGGTCCAACCGCTGTACGAACAGATGCACTGTTACGTGCGTCGCCGCCTCAACCAGAAATACGGCGACGCCGTGGTGCCCAAAACCGGCCTGATCCCATCACACCTGCTGGGCAACATGTGGGCCCAGCAGTGGAGCCATCTTTATCCCCTGGTGGAACCCTTCCAGGACGCCGGCAGCCTCGATGTGACGACCGCTTTGAAAGCGCAGCGCGAGGCTGAATACGTCCGGCTGGCCGGCGACTTCAAGGGCAATCCCACCCCCGCGGATCTGGCCGAGCTCTCACACCGGGCCGACGCGGCGCAGGCGGTCAAAATGACCCGCATGGCGGAGGATTTCTACACTTCGCTGGGATTTCCCGCGCTGCCCGAATCGTTCTGGAAAAAATCCATGCTGATGCAGCCGCGCGACCGCGACGTGGTCTGCCACGCCAGCGCCTGGGACATGGACCTGCTCGGCGACGTGCGCATCAAACAATGTGTCGAGCCGGACGAGGATCACCTGATCACGCTGCACCACGAGTTGGGCCATATTTACTACGACCTGATGGTCAACCCGTTGCCGCCGCTGTTCCAGAGCGGCGCACACGACGGCTTTCACGAAGCCATCGGCGACACCATCACCCTGTCGCTGACGCCGGCCCACCTGCACAAAATCGGGCTGATTCCGTCGCAAACTCCCGATCCGCGCGCCACCCTCAATGCCCAGATGAAGCTGGCACTGGACAAGATTGTGTTTCTGCCCTGGGGCAAACTCGTGGACCAGTGGCGCTGGAAGGTGTTTTCCGGCGAGATCCCGTCGGACCGGTACAACGCGGGCTGGTGGAAACTGCGCGAGTACTACCAGGGCGTCGCCGCGCCCCTGGCGCGCACCGAGGAGGATTTTGATCCGGGCGCGAAGTACCACATTCCGGGGAACACCCCGTACACCCGTTACTTCCTGGCGTTTGTGCTCCAGTTCCAGTTCTACAAGGCCCTGTGCCAGGCCGCGGGCCATCAGGGTCCGCTGCACGAATGCGACTTCTACGGCAACCCGGAGGCGGGCACGCGCTTCATGGAAATGTTGCGGCAGGGCGCCGCCCAGCCCTGGCCACTGACGCTGGAAAAGCTCACCGGCACCCGCCAGATGGACGGCTCGGCTCTGATTGAGTACTTCGCGCCGCTGCTGGCCTGGTTGCGGGAACAGAACCGGGACCAGGCGTGCGGCTGGACGGCACCGGGAACCGCCGTACAGTAATTGTGAAGAGACTCTAAACTCCGCCGCCATGACCCCGACCACGGCCGCCGATGGATTTGCGTTCCGTCCTCGCTGAAAGCGTACTGTTCGCCACTCTTCCGCCGCCGGCCCTGGATGCACTGGCGGCCATTGCGGTGCCGCGGCTGCTGAAAAGCGGCGAACAGCTGTTTGCCAAAGACGATCCGGCGGAACACCTCTACGTCGTTGCGGCGGGCCGGTTGCGGGCCACGCTCGATGACGGTTTTGTCGCCGGCTACATCGGGCCGCTGGAGCCGATCGGTGAAATCGGTCTGCTGTCCAGCGAAAATCGCACGGCGACCGTGCACGCCCTGCGCGACAGCCTGCTGATCCAGATCCGCCGCGACCGGCTGATGGAAGTGCTGATCGCCCATCCCCTGTCGCTCGTCGCCATTACCCGGATCCTGATCGGCCGGCTGCGGCAGAACCAGCGTCAGCTCAAGCTCAATTCCGTGCGCGGCGCACACACCTTCGCCGTCATCCCCGCCACGCCGGAGATCGACAGCGTCGGTTTTGCGCAGGCGCTGCATCGCCAGCTCTCGGGGTTTGACACCTGTCGCTCGCTGACCGCGGCCGACGTGGACGCGGAGCTGGGCGAAAGCATGGCCCACACGCCCTATGAAAGCGACCCGAATACCCGGCTGATCGAATGGCTGAACCGCCAGGAGCGAAATCACCGCTACCTGATCTATGCGGCCGGCAGCAGTCCGGACCCCTGGGCGCGCCGCTGCATGCGCCAGGCGGACCGGGTGCTGGTGGTGGCGGACGCCACCACCCTGCCGCTGGCCACACCCATGATGGACGCCCTGCGCCGCTCCGGCATTCTCGCCACGGTGGCGCTGGTGCTGCTGCGTCCGGCACAGACCGACGGCGGAGACGTGCTGGCCTGGAAGGACCAGACCGGCGCGGGGACACACCACTTCGTACGACCGGGAAACTCCGCGGACATGGAGTCTCTGGCCCGCCAGTTGACCGGCCGCG
Source organism: Nevskiales bacterium (assembly GCA_022616655.1). Lineage (GTDB taxonomy): Bacteria > Pseudomonadota > Gammaproteobacteria > Nevskiales > Nevskiaceae > JACPFV01. Next base: position 3,423 of record JAKEEJ010000127.1, read on the forward strand.
CACTGGGTCTGGTGCTGGGCGGGGGCGGCGCCCGCGGCTTCGCCCACGTCGGATTGATCCGCGCACTGGAAGAACTGCGCATCCCGGTGCACGTGGCCGGAGGTTCGAGCATGGGCGCCTTCATCTCCGCGCTGCTGGCGTCGGGCTACACCAGCCACGAGATGCTGCACCTGCTGCGCGAAACGTTTGTCACGCACAACCACCTGAACGATTACATGTTTCCGCGCATCGCTCTGATTCGCGGCCGCAAATTTCTGCGGCGGCTGCAGGCCATCTTCGGCGACCGCCGCATCGAACACCTGCGGCTGCCGTGGTTCTGCGTGTCCACGAATCTCACGCGCGGCACGGCGATGGTGCACGATCACGGTTCGCTGGCCCTGTGGGTCGCGACCAGCATGGCGGTGCCCGGCATCGCGCCGCCGATGATCTACAAGGGCGAGCTGCTGGCCGACGGCGCCGTGGTCAACAGCCTGCCGACCGACGTGATGCAGAGTCTGGAACGTGGACAGATCATCGCCTCGGACGTGAGCACCGAGGGCGACATCCGTGCCCCGGGCATCGAGGGTCCGGATCCGGAAGGCCTGCTGCACTGGGCCGGTCCGGGCGAACCGCCGAACCTGCGCGACATCCTGTTCCGCACCGCCACGCTGACCAGCGAAAGCGGCGTCCGGCGCCGCGCCGCCAGTTCCGACCTGTACCTGCGCATGCCGGTGGGCGGGATCCGCATGCTCGAGTGGAAACGGCTGGATGAAATCGTGGAACACGGTTATCGGCTGGCCATCGAAAAGCTCACGGAGGCACGCGAGCGGCTTCTGCGATAATTCCGCGTTCTTGGATCGCGTTGCAAAATTCAAGCAGGGCCGTTCGTGGTGAGCCCGTCGCCTGCCTGCTGCAGGCAGGAACCCTGAACGGCCCATGATGGTCCGGAGGGCTTGCCCGTTCACCCGTTCGACAGGCTCAGGGCGAACGGGCGAGCCCCACGCAATTTCGCAACATGCTTTTTAATCATTGCCTCATGAGGTCTGCTTGAAACGCCTGTGATGGGTCGTGGCGGGAACCGCCGCTGCAGCGGCAGCCGCGTTCGAGTATCCCCCGAGTCCGCGCGGTACGGTGGTGGACGATTACCACGGCACGAAAGTGGCGGACCCCTACCGCTGGCTGGAAGAAACCGATTCCAGCGAGACGGTCAACTGGGTCAAGGCGCAGAACCGGCTGACGTTTTCGTTTCTGGAAGACCTGCCCGACCGCGGGCCGCTGCGCCGGCGACTGACGGCGCTGTGGGATCACGAGCGCTACGGCGTTCCGCAACGCGAGGCGGGCCGGCTGTTTTTCACCCGCAACAACGGCCTGCAGAACCAGTCCGTGTTGTACGTCCAGGATTCGGAGCAGGCGCAACCGCGCGCGCTGCTGGACCCCAACGAGCTGTCCCGTACCGGCACCGTCGCGCTGACACAATGGAAAGTCTCGCCCGACGCGCGTTATCTGGCCTACGGCCTGGCCCAGTCGGGCTCCGACTGGAACGAATTCAGGGTGCGCGAGGTGGCCAGCGGCCGTGACACCGGCGACCGGTTGACGCGCATCAAATTTTCCAGCATCGCCTGGACCCGCGACAGCCGCGGCTTTTACTACTCCCGTTACCCGGAGCCTTCCTCGGACAACCCGACGGCCGGCCCCTTCGAAACCCTCGCCCACCAGAAACTCTATTACCACCGCCTCGGCACACCCCAGAGTGAGGACCGGCTGATTGTCGAGCGACCGGACGAACCGCACTGGGGATTTTCCGCCGAGGTGACCGACGACGGGCTGTTCTGCTTTATCACGATTGAACAGGGCACCGACCGCCGCAACCGTCTGTACTACCAGTATCTCGGCCCGAACCCCAGAACCCCCAAAGTGGACAGCCCGGTGGCCAAACTGGTGGATGCTTTCGAGGCGTCCTACACGCGGGTGGGCAACGAAGGGCCCGTCGTGTACCTGCTGACGGACAAGAATGCGCCCAACAAACGCGTCATCGCGGTAGACCTGCGCGCTCCGGCGCCCCAGTACTGGATCACGCTGATTCCCGAAGGCCCGGACCCGATCCGGGCCGCTCTGCACGCCGGCCGGCAATTCGTGGTGGTCGCCCTGCACGACGCCAGTCACCGGCTGCGACGCTACACCCTGGACGGTCAGCCGCAACCGGAACTGAAAATGCCAGGGCTGGGTTCCGTCACGGAAACATCCTCCGAAGGCCTTTACCTCCACGGCCAACCGGGGAGTTCGGAATTGTTCTACAGCTTCACCTCGTACCACCAGCCGCCCACCAATTATCGCTGCGACCTCGCGCGCGGGCGCTGCGCGGCGTTCCTGCCTGCCGGACAGGCAGGTCAAACTCCGGTACTCGGTTTCAAGCCTGCCGACTACGTCACCGAACAGGTGTTCTACACCTCAAAGGATGGCACACGCATCCCCCTGTTCATCAGTCACAAAAAAGACTGGACGCCGTCGCAGGGACCGCGGCCGACGCTGCTCTACGGATACGGCGGTTTTGAACAGGCGCTGACGCCCTCGTTTTCCGTACCCGCGCTGGCGTGGATGGAACAGGGCGGACTCTATGCCGTGGCCAACCTGCGCGGCGGCGGCGAATACGGCAGCGCCTGGCACAGCGGCGGCATCCGCGAACGCAAACAGAACGGGTTCGATGACTTCATCGCCGCGGCCGAACACCTCATCGGACGTCGCTACACCACGTCACAGCAGCTCGCGGTTCACGGCCGGTCCAACGGCGGCCTGCTGGTGGGCGCGGTCCTGAACCAGCGGCCGGAGCTGTTCGCCGCGGCGCTGCCGGCCGTGGGCGTGATGGACATGCTGCGCTTCCACACGTTCACCATCGGCTGGGCCTGGACCGACGACTATGGCTCTCCCGACAACCCGCAAGACTTCAAAACCCTGCGGGCCTATTCGCCGTATCACAACGTCAAATCCGGCACGAAGTACCCGGCGGCGCTGATCACCACCGCGGATCACGACGACCGCGTCGTGCCGGGGCATTCATTCAAATACGCCGCCGCCCTCCAGGCGGCGCAGGCGGGCGACAAGCCGGTGTTGATCCGCATCGAGACCCAGGCCGGGCACGGCGCGGGCAAACCCACCACCAAGCTGATTGAAGAATGGACCGACCAGCTGGCCTTCATTACACATTTCACGCGCGTCCGGTCCGCTCAATAGAACCCGTGCCAAATCCAGGAACCGCCGCGCCATACGCCGGTCTCGCCGGACCCATGAACCGGATCGCGGCGAGCATCAAACCGACGCGCCTCACGCCGGAAGCATTGGCCGACACGCCGGGACCCGACCCGACCCGGCCGTGGATTCCTCAAGAATTGGTGCCGCTACACGGTTCCGCGTCCGACACGACGCTCACCCCCGCGCAACGCCTGCGCTACAACCACTATTACGCGCTGTTCGTGGCCGAACAGTTCATCTGGTTCGAACGACAGCTGGTTCTGCGACCCCTTGAGATACTTTTGCGCGGCCGTGTGCAGCCCCTGGAACTGCGTCCACTCCTGGAATCCTTTGTACACGATGAAATCGCCCACAACGCCGCGCTGTGGGCACTGTTGCGCCGTGCGGCCCCGGCCCTCTACCCGCAGGCGCGCCACGCGCTGTTCCGCCCACCGCTCTCCGTACGCGCCTGGATGCTGTTCGCCACGGCCTTTCCCCGCCGGCTGCCGGGCTGGGTGATGTTCATCAACGTTCTGGAGGAACACACCCTCCTGACCGGCCGCCGTTACCAGAAATCCACGGACTGCGACCCGCTCTTTATCCGTGCGCACGTCCTGCACGCCCAGGACGAGGCGCGGCATTGCCGCATCGGCACGTTATTGTGCGACACGTGGATCGCTCCGCTGAGGCCCCTCGCGCGGGCCGCCAGTGCCTACCTGCTGCGTACTTTGTTCCTGTCGTACTACGACACGGCCTGGGGCCACGACCGGCCGGTGGATTATCTGATCCGCGATTTTCCGGAACTCGCGCCGCGGCGCTCACACCTGATTGCGGCCGTCGTGGACGGCCGCGACCGCGCCTTCTGCCGGCACTTGTTCAGCGTCGAGAGTTCGCCCGGCACGGCACGGCTGGCCCGGCGTTATCCGATGCTGGCGCGCGCCATCGCCAGCGTCGCCGGGGCATAGGGTCCGTGCCGATCTTCGCAACGCGGCGTTTGTACCTCTATCGAAGCGATCTCACGGAAACCGGCTGGTACCGGCGCGCCGCGCCGCCGCCGGCTCCGGCGCTGCCGGACGGAATCACCCGACAGTGGCTGACGCGCGAACAGTGGGAACAGACTCCCGCCGTGCTGCCCACAGCGGCGGCACGTGTGACGGAGCGTTACACGGAGGGCGGTCGTTGTCTGATTCTGCAACACGCAACGGCGGGAACCGTTTACCACCTCTGGCTTTCCACCGCGGGGGCCTGGATGGACTGGATCGGTGCGCGCATTACGCCGCCATCCGGACACGGCCTGGTGTTCGACGTCTGGGCCCACCCCGACTGGCGCTCCGGCACCCTGCACCGTATCGGCGCCGCGCAGGCCTGCCAGACACTGCGGCAGCTTGGAATGCAGGGCGTAGCCGCGGGCGTCGAAGCACACGAGATACTGCCGTTTGCGCACGTGTACGCGCGCGCCGGACTGGGCTTCATCGTGCCGTATGAGGTCCGGGTGTGGCATCGCTGGATCGGATTGTCCTGGCACCGCCAGGCCTCCGCACCCCGCCAGCTGATCGAAGGCTGTGCGATGCTGAGACGCCAATACGAAAAAAACGTGCTGACATGAACGCGCCACTGCCCGAAGTTCTGATCGCGCTGGGCGTGCCCGACGACTTGGCCGGCACGGCCGCCGCGCCGGAAGGCGAATCCCTTGCACTGCGCGGCAATACCGGCCTCAGCGCCGCGCTGATTGAAACCCTGCGCGCGCGGAAATGGCCGGTGCGCATCGTTCTGTTGCGGCCGGGCACGACGCTGAAACCTGACAAGGCCGGCCTCCTGATCAATGCCGTGTGCGAGCCGATTCTGCACCGGCGCTCGCTGCGACAGCTGGCCCAGTGGCAGCTGCACACCGGCTTGCCGGTGCTCAACCCCTGGTGGGTGATTGCCCACAGCGGGCGGCAGGCGGTCGCACGGCGACTCGCCTGGCAGGACGGCGTGCGGATCCCGCACTGCACCGTGTTCCGCCGCGGCAACGTGCCGCTGGTCGAGCACATCGCCCGACACGGTCACCGCTACCCCGTACTGCTGCGGCCGCTGGGCGCACACGGCAGTCACGGGCTGGTTCGTGTGGACGACGGTGCGGCCGCCGCGCAGCAGGAAGCCGACTTTGCCGCCGGTCACGTCACCGATTTCGTAGAGTTCAAATCACCCGACGGCCTGTACCGGAAATACCGTTTCGTCTTCGTCAACGACACGCCGTTCCGCCGCCACGTGCTGATGGACCGTGAATGGAATCTCACCGGCCAGGCGCGTCATTACATGCGCGAGCATCTGGAATGCGTGGCTGAAGAAAAGATCTGGATGTCACAACCGGTCAAGCCAGAAACCGATCCCGTGGCACGGCGCGTACTGCACCAGTTCCGCGCTCTGCAACTGGATTTCGGCTCGGTGGACTTCGGCCTCCTGTCCGACGGGACGGTGCTGATTTTCGAGATCAACGCCTGCGTTCAACTCACCGGCAGCATTCCCCCGAACCTTCCCTTTGACTGGTCGTACCTGGAAGCCAACAACGGCGCCATCCTGGACGCGCTGCTGGACCAGATCCGGCGCCGGGCCGCGAGGCCCCAGCCGGCTGCACCAATCCCGGGGAATCTCCGTGTGTAGGAGTCGACCAGGGCAATTTTGGCTGCGGGCAAAGATGCTCACGTGTAATTTTGGCCAGGGGCAAAAATGCCGGCGGCCTCTGGACTTTCCCGAGCCCTTCCTCTCCGGAAGCGAGACCGAAACCCGTCGCTGCTGGCAGTACTCGTGTGATGCGACGGTGAAGTTCGGCGGTTTCGGATGGAGGGATCGTGCCGGATTTCCGTGCTAGATTGCTCAGCACGGTGCGGCATTCAACATGACACACATCCGCGGATGACAACCGAAAAAAAGCAGGTCGGGAACGTGTGGCTTGGGATTCTGATCCTCGTATGCTGCAATCCCGTGCAGGCCTCGGGCTATGCCGTGTTCACGCACGGGGCCGGCGCGCTGGGAGAAGGGCTTGCGAACACGGCGCACGGGAGCACGCCGGCGGTCATTTTTTACAACCCCGCCCTCATCAGCCGGCTGGAAGGCACGCAGGTCGAGAACGGCGTGACGTTCATAGCCCCGCTGCACGATTTTCACAGTGCGCTGGGCAGTCCCTCGGCAGGAACGGAACACGAGGTGTTTTTCCCCGGGACGTTTTATCTGACACACCAGCACAGCGAGAAAATTTCCCTGGGTGTGGGTCTCTTCAGTCCGTTTGGACTGGGCACCGAGTGGCCCGCGGACTGGGAAGGCCGCTACATCACCACCCGCTCGGAGCTGCTGACGGTGAACCTCAATCCGGTGATCTCTTTTGAGCTCACGCCTTCCACCGCGTTTGCCGTGGGTCTGGATTTTCTGCTGGCGGAGGCCAGCCTGGAAAACAAGCTGAATTTGTCCACCCTGGCGCAGCCCGACGGTAATCAGAAGTTTTCCGGCCATGGCTTCGGCCTGGGGTTCAATCTCGGGTTCTACTCCGAATGGACACCGACGGTGGCTTTCGGCGCTTCTTACCGGAGTGAAGTCGGGATGGACATTGATGGCGACGCCGAGTTTGAGCTTCCGGATGCATCTCTGGCTTCAATATTTCCCAATACCGGCGCGAGCACCGACATTACCTTTCCCCAGCAGCTCCACGTGGCGCTGGCGTACAGCGGCATTGACCGGACGACTCTGGAAGTGGGCCTGCGCTGGGAAGACTGGTCCAGTTTCAATGAACTCAGAATCGAGCTGGAGCAGCCGGTGGCCGGCATGAGCACCTCGATTTCGCCGCGAGACTGGCACGACACACTGACACTCACCACCGGCGGCCGTTACCGGCTCAATGACCGGGTCGCTCTACTGGCGGGTTTTGTCTGGGGCGAAGACCCCATACCCGATGAGACCTTTGATCCGACCATCACGGATTCAAATCATTACGCGCTGACCTTCGGCACCGAGATCGGAATTCACAAGCACCGCCTGTCCCTGGCGTATTCCTTCCAGAAATGGGCCGACCGGACAAAAAACAACGAGATCGGCAGCGTGTCCGGTGCGCGTGCCAACGGGAAATACGAATCCAGCTCGCATTTTCTGGCGCTGGGCTTTACCTATGTATTCTGATTCACAGGGGGGTCCCTCGCCTCCCCCCTCTCGCCTCCCGCCTCCCGTTTTGTTTGAGGATCTGCCCGCCACGCCCCTGGAAGCTCTGGAAATTTCCGGCGGCCTGCGGTTTGTGCTACGGCTGGTATCCAGGGCAGCGGACATCTTCGGGTTCTGGGATCGTCCGCTGCGCAAGGCGGCCACTAACTTTGAGGACATGACGCTGCTGGACAAACTGTACTGGGCGTACAAATGCGCCCACCCGGTCCTCCATCCGGAACGCGGCGCCGACCTCGCCGCCCTGTGTGGACCAAAACCCACCATCGCATTGCCGGCCGGCTTTGAGAAAGAAAGCACGATCAGCCTGGGCGCGGTCGGGGATTTGATTCCGGCTCAGGGGCTGGAGCACTCCAAAGACATTCTGTACGAACGGGTTGCCGATCTGATCTTTGATCGCACGATTTCCTATGCTGCCGCCGAGGCCCCGCTCACCCGGCAGAAACTGAAAAAAGAAATCATCAGCGACAAAGAAAGCCCGATTGAGTGCTGTTCCCGGGAGCAGTTCGACGCGCTGAAGGGCCACCGGGGAAAAAACTTTACGGTGATCCACACGGCCAGCAATCACATGTTCGACATGGGCACCGAGGGCGTGCAGACGACACTCGATCAATTTGAGCGCGACGGGATCATTGACGTCGGCACGAACCGCGAGCCTGCAGAATACGGCCAGGGCCGGATTCTGGAACGCAACGGCATCAAAATCGGATTCGTCTCCGCCACGTTCGGACTGAACGGCCGGAATCCGCCGCCGGACCAGGCGTACCGGATCCACGTTGCGAAGCTGCTGCCCAAACGCGGCGCGCCGGACCTTTCCCTGCTCAAACAACAGATTGAGCACTGCCGGCAGCAGGGCACCGACGTGATCATCGCCTCCCTGCACTGGGGCCATGAATTCGAATTCTTTCCGCGCCGGCGCCAGATCGAAATTGCCCATACCCTGATTGAATGGGGCGCCGACGCGCTGATCGCCCATCACCCCCACGTAATCCAGCCCGTGGAGTACTACCGGACGCAACGCGACCCGAAGCGAATGGCCGTCATCGCCTACTCGCTCGGCAGTCTCACCTGGTCATACACTGCGCCGCATCTGGCCTTGAGCGTAATCCTGAACCTGTCATTCGCCAGGGGCCGGTACCGCGGCAAACCGGCGACTTTCATCGAAACCGCGTCGGCCACGCCGGTGTTTCGTTCCCACGAGTGGGACGGCAACGCGGCCGTTACCCGAATTGAAAAACTGGCCGATCACACAGGCCCACAGGAAGATGAAGCCAGGGCGCAATATCTCGCCCGCATCCGGCACTATGCGGAACTCGTGCTGGGCGACCCAATGGCGCTGGCGCCGTCAAGGAATTAGAGCGTTTTTCGTTCAAGTGTTTGATGAAGGAGTATTCCGGGGACTCGTCGGAGCCGAGAGCGCGACGGCAACGACCGACTCCATCAGCTCGTAGTGCTGCACGGTAAGCCGGTGCTGCTCGTGGGCCTGGCGCAGATGCTCGAAAATACGGGCCAGACGTGTCGGGATGGGGTTAGGCACCACATAACCCTGCGCGGGTTCTTTGAGCCTGTGAACCGGACCCTGTTCGAGTTCCGCAGGACTTACGTGCAGAACTTCCGCAATCCGGTGCAATTTGGTAGTCGCGTGCTGATCGCCCCGCTCGATGTCGTAAAGGGTCGAAGCGGCGAGTCCGGAAGATCGTGCAAGGTCTTTGATGGACATCCGCCGTGCCAGGCGCAGCTTGCGAATGTTCTGGCCGATGGTCATGAGGAAGGTAGTTAAACGGTTTTCCGTTACGGAATGCCCTTGAAATGATTTCCGGAAAACCGTAAAGTCTTCTCGCGTCCGTATCCGCATGGGCCTCTGGAGGAGACAGGCCGCCTGCGCGCGAAGCCCCGGCCGGACGAGTCGGGGACCGCTGCGCCGCGGCCGTAGGTATCAGCAATGGACGTTCTTTGGGCGGCCGAAACGGCCGCCCACTCTTTTTTCCTGTTCCTGAGCGGATGGACTGACTGGTTGCGGCCATGTTCTTGCTCAGTTGGAAACGTCAAAAAACTTTTCACGCAGAGGCGCAGGGGAGGAAAAGAAAGGCGCAGAGAA
>JAKEEJ010000002.1 GCA_022616655.1 Nevskiales bacterium
CGCCAATCAGCAGATCCACGTGACGGGCGAGGTCGTGCTCTTCGGTGACCACTCCGCCATGCAGCCCTTCATAGAACAGCACGTCCGTACCGGGCGGCAGCGACTGCCACGGAGTGAACGTACCCACCGACTGGCGCGCCTCCCGAGCCTCGGCCTCGGTGTGCAGATAGCGCCGCACCGTGCCCGTGCCTGTCTCACCATACTCGCGGAACAGGGCTTCGAGCCGGTCCCACAGGTTGGCCGCCGGCCCAAAGTGAGACAGATTTTCGCCGCGAATACGGGCACGCTGCAGAGCGGCCTCCATTTGTCCGCGGTCGTAGGCGTGGAAACTGTCGCCCTCTACAAACGCCGCACGCACGTTCAGCTGCGCAAACAGCCGTTCAAACAAACGCTGTGTGTGGCTGGTCCCCGCACCCGAGGAACCGGTGACCGCAATGATGGGATGTGTTGCAGACATCGGGGTCAGGGGTCGGGAGTCGGGGGTCGGAGATTCATCTTGACCCGCAACGAGTTGCGAAGAGCGTAGAGTTGCTTGCCCACACTGGCACACAACTCAATAAGTTTTTTCACGTCCGCCGCGTTCGAATAACCCCGCCGCAGAGCCACTCCGGCCAGTGAAGCTTGGGCGATCGAAAGATGTTGCAAATACTCTTTTGTTGATTCACGCCGATACCCTTCGGCGATGTTGGAAGGAACGGAAATGACAGCGCGACGAAGCTGTGCGGATAACCCATAGGTTTCCTGTGCCGGGAAGGAGCGAATCAAGGCATACACTCGAACCGCCAGATTCATCGCTGCCTGCCAGACACGCAAATCCCGAAAGTCCCGAGTTTTATCCGTCATTCTCCGACTCCTGGCCCCCGACTCCTGACTCCCGACTCCCGTCCCCTGTTTTTTCGTAACTCAGGTCAAAGACGGCGTGTCCCAGCCGGGTGCCGCGCCGCTCAAACTTCGTCACCGGCCGCTGGGCCGGGCGCGGGACGAACTGGCGGTCGAGCGCAAGATTCTGTAGCAGGGGTTCGGCGTTCAGAACCAGGCGCATGTGTTCGGCATAGTCGGCCCAGTCGGTGGCCAGATGCAGGAGTCCGCCGTGTTGCAGCCGTGACGCCAGCAACCGGGCGAACTCCGCCTGCACCAGGCGGCGTTTGTGATGGCGCTTCTTGGGCCAGGGGTCGGGAAAATAAATCACCACTTCGGACAGACCCGATTCCGGCAGCCGGTCCTGCAACACGTCCATTGCATCCGCGCAGAGCACACGCAGATTGGTTATTCCGACTGCCGCCGCGGCCCGCAGCAGATGCCCGAGGCCGGGACGGTGCACTTCCACGCCGAGAAAATTCTTCTCAGGTTCAGCCTGTGCGCGGGCCAGCAGATGATCCCCGTTGCCAAAGCCGACCTCCAGCACCACCGGCGCGGCGCGACCGAACACCTGCGCCAGATTCAGCACGCCTGCGACGGACGAACCACCGGCTGCAAAACGTGGCCACAGCTCCTGCAGGGCGCGCGCCTGCGCCGGCGTCATCCGTCCTTCGCGACGGACAAAACTGCGCACGCGCCGAAGCGACCGATCGTGAACGTGGAGCTCGGCGGACATGGTTCCGGTCATCCATCAAAATGGCAGATCCGTCACCGACGACGAGGCGCTCGCATAGCGGCGCCGTGGCATGCGCCCGGCCAGGAACGCCTCCCGCCCCGCCAGGACGGCGTGCTTCATGGCGGTGGCCATCCTTTCCGGATTTCCGGCTTCGGCAATGGCCGTGTTCATCAACACACCGTCACAGCCCAGTTCCATCGCAATCGCCGCATCCGACGCCGTACCCACGCCGGCGTCCACCAAAATCGGCACCGACGCGTTCTCGACGATGCTGAGGATGTTGTAGCGGTTCTGGATGCCCAGCCCGCTGCCGATGGGCGCCGCCAGTGGCATCACGGCGACACAGCCCATCTCCGCAAAACGCCGGGCCGCAATCGGATCGTCGCTGCAATAGACCATGACCTGGAATCCGTCGCGGATCAGCTGCTGCGCCGCCTCCAGTGTCGCGGGCACGTCCGGAAACAGGGTCCTGGGATCGCCCAGCACTTCGAGCTTCACCAGCGTGTGCCCGTCGAGCAGCTCGCGCGCCAGGCGGCAGATGCGCACGGCCTCCCCGGCGCTGTAGCAGCCGGCGGTATTGGGAAGGATGGTGTACCGGGACGGCGGCAACACATCGAGCAGATTGGGCTCTGCTTTGTTCTGGCCCACGTTCGTCCGCCGGATGGCGACCGTGACAATTTCGGCGCCGCTGGCTTCGATGGCGCGCCGGGTTTGCTCGTGATCTTTGTACTTGCCGGTACCCACCAGCAGGCGCGAGCGGTAGGTCCGCCCGGCCAGGGTCAGCGGGCGATCCTGCAGGGGGTCCGGTGCGTTCATGTCATCCGCCTCCAATGGCGTGAACAATCTCCAGCCGGTCGCCGTCGCGCGGCGCGGTCTGTGCCCAGGCACTGCGCGGCACGAGGGTACCGTTCAGCTCGACCGCCACGCGACGGTCCTTCAGCTGCAACTGCTGCAGCAAACCTTCGAGGGTGAGGTGGGCCGCCAATTCGGCCGCCCGGCCGTTGAGTGTAACGCGCATAAATTAAATCTCTAACACAGGCACCGCTGGGGAATGTGGAGCGGGCGATGGGAATCGAACCCACGTTAGTAGCTTGGGAAGCTACAGTTCTGCCATTGAACTACGCCCGCACACGATCAGTGTAGCCGAGCCCACCGGCCGCCCGAACGCGCGGACGTCTCGGCCGACCTGACGGTCGAGACTATTGCTTGTGCCACGTACCTTTGCGCGGCATGCGCCCCCCGTGGACTTTGCGGGCCATCAACCACTGCATCAACCCCATCAGGCGCCAGATAGTCACGAGTTGCCGGTAGCCTATATTCTCCAGAAACGCGACGCCGCACAATGCGAACAGCTGGCGCTGTTTCGGATAGATATGGAAGGACATTTCTTCCAATAACAATGCCGTGATGGAGAGCAGCATGCCGGTGGCAATGGACAGGAGCAGGAACGCCAACAGCGCCTCGAACACAATCAGCCCCTGCATCCAGCAGATCACCAGGAATGCATAGCCGCCCAACTCAATCACGGGACTGAACAGCTCGAACACCAGCTGAAAGGGGAACGCCAACCAGCCGGGCGTGCCGCCGCGCCGGCCGAACAGGAGCCGCCGGTTCAGCCGCAGGCTTTCCGCCAGGCCGCGCTGCCAGCGGATTCGCTGATAGCGCAGGACATGCAGCGTTTCGGGCACCTCGGTCCAGCAGACATGAGGCCTGCGGGACCTCCAGGATTCGACGCACGTGGTCGAGGATCTCGTCCAGATCGAACGGTTTCATCAGAACTGAAGAATGTCTCACCGCTCCCGCCTCCGCTACACTGTCCGCCTGCTCCGAAACCCAGTGCGTCAGCTATGGCCAAA
>JAKEEJ010000128.1 GCA_022616655.1 Nevskiales bacterium
GAAATTCCGGAGGACTGCGTGATGGAAACGCGTCCACGTCCGTCCGTGCGGCGGCCGGGCCCTGTGTTTCGTACACGGCTTTCGCCGTCGCCGTTCCACACACCGGTGGTTGAAGAAGAAACCGCCGGCGGATTGAAGCTGGGGCAGCGCGTGCGGCATGCCCGCTTTGGCGAGGGCACGGTACTGTCCTTCGAAGGCGATGGCGACCGGTTGCGGATCGAGGTGCGCTTCCGCGACGCCGGTACCAAGTGGTTGATGCTGTCCTACGCCCATTTGCAGCCGCTGTGAAAGACGGGTTTCGCGCAAAGACGCAAAGGACGCAAAGAAAAACGGAAGCGTCGCAGAAGCCAATCGTTTTCCCTCTCCCCCGGAATCGGGGGAGAGGGTAGGGTGAGGGGGTGAAAAGCGACTGGCTTGCCTGGCTGTGGCGATCGCGGGACGTAAGACCCTTCCCGTCACAATGGCGTTTTCTTTTCGAGTCCAGCCTTCCGCATTACCACGGCCTGTCTCCCGAATTGCGCGAGCGTTTCGAGTCGCAGGTCCAGCGCTTCCTCGCCGGAAAACGTTTCTACGGTTGCAACGGGCTGGAGGTTACCGAGGACATGCGCGTGCTGGTGGCGGGGCTGGCCTGCCTGCTGATCCTCCGGCCGGACGCAAAGGTGTTTCCGAATCTGCGCTCGGTGCTGCTGTATCCCACCGCCTTCTGGGTGCGGCATGAGGAGCCGGACGAGATCGGCGTGGTGCACGAAGGCGAGGTGCTGCAGGTCGGCGAGTCCCAGGACTGGGGCCGCGTGGTGCTGTCCTGGGAAGACGTGGAAGCCGCCCTGGCCGGAGACGCGGTCAATGTGGTCGCGCACGAATTTGCCCACCAGCTCGACGTGGGCGCAGGCGCACCGAACCTGCCGGACTATGCCCGTTGGTCCAGGGTGATGCAGGAGGCCTATGACGAATTGTGCGCGAAAGGCTCGCCGGTGCTGGACGCCTACGGTGCCGAGGGGCCGGCGGAATTCTTCGCGGTGGCCACCGAGTCTTATTTTCAGCGCGGCGAAGAGCTCCGAAGCCACCATCCGGAGCTGTATGTGTTACTGAAGGATTACTACCTGCTGGAGACGGCCTGAGAATGGGCGCCGGTTTCAATAGGGCACGCGCATCACCAGCGAGGCGATGCTGTTTTCTTCGAGTCGCGACAAGATCGTCTGCACGCGGTCCGGGTTCTTTTCGGGGCCGATGCGCACGCGGAACCAGGTCTGGTCGTTGTCAATCGTGACCTTCTCCACTCGCGATTCGATGCCCAGCAGCGCCAGGCCGGCTTTCTGCTGCTCCGCCTCGTTACGGTCCCTGAACGAGCCCACCTGGATCAGATACTGGCCCGGCTCGGTGGAGGCTGCCGCCCCGGATTTTGAGTCGGGCTGGACTTTTTCGCGCGGAATCACCACCTCGTAATTGGGCAGCAGTTCGTAGAACGCGAAACGCGAGGGTTCCTTGGGCGGGATGGTGATTTTTTTCTTGCCGTTGGGTTTTGATGGGTCGCTTCCGGTTTCAGCAATTCGCTCCGGGATCGTGGGCCGGGTGATGTAGTAAACGGCCGCACCCGCGACACCCAGCGCGATGCCCATCAGCATCCACACCCAGCCCGGCAGGCCCGAACCGCGGGTCTGCCGGCCTTTGTGGCGGTGTGCAAAGTCTCTTTTCATGAGGTCAGGAAGTTTTGAACGCGCTCATTCTGCGTCAAACGGTGGAGACCGGTCACATCCGGTCCGGTGCCGCGACGCCCAGCAGCCCCAGCCCGTTCCGGAGCACCTGGCCGGCGGCCGCCACCAGCGCCAGACGCGCGTGGCGCCGTTCGCCGTCGTCAATCAGGAATTGATGCGCGTTGTAATAAGTGTGGAACGCCTCGGCCAGGTCGCGCAGATAAAATGCCAGCGCGTGCGGCGCCCATTGCGCGGCCGCCTCCTGCAGCCGCTCCGGGTAGCGGTTGAGCTGGGTGAGCAGCGCCTTCTCGTGCGACTCGGTCAGGCGATGCAGCGGGACGACGGCGGATGGATCGAAGACGATGCCGCGTTCCTGCGCCTGGCGAAACACGCTGGCGATGCGCGCGCAGGCGTACTGCACGTAATACACCGGGTTGTCGTTGGTTTTCGAGCGCGCCAGCTCGATGTCGAACTCCAGGTGTTGATCGTGCGAGCGCAGCAGATAGAAAAACCGCGTCTCGTCGCGGCCCGCCTCGGCGAGGAGCTCGCCGAGCGTGACGAAGTTGCCGCTGCGCTTGCCCATGCGGCCCGAGGACAGCGTGACGAACTGCATCAGCTGGACCTGCAGCACGTCCTTGCGTCCGGTCAGTGCCTCGAGGGCGCCGCGCACGCGCGCGATGTAACCGTGGTGGTCCGCGCCCCACACGTCCAGCAGCAGCGGATAGCCGCGCTCCAGCTTGTCCACGTGGTAGGCGAGATCGTTGGCGAAATACGTCGCCGCTCCGTCGGCCTTGATCAGCACGCGGTCCTTCTCGTCGCCGAAGTCCTGCGTGCGCAACCACTGGGCGCCGCCATTTTCGTAAACGAGACCGGCGGCCCGCAGCCGGTCCAGGGCGTGCGTCACCGCGCCGCGGCGGACCAGTTCGCGTTCGGAAGACCATTGATCGAAGCGCACGCCGAAAGTCTCCAGCGTCGCGCGGATTTTTTGCAGCTGTTCGTTCAGCGCAAAATCCAGCAGCGTGCCGTAGAGCGGGCCAAGCCGCTTCTTGCTGCGCGCAATCAGCGCATCGGCGTACGCCTCCTGCTGTCCCTTGATCCGGGCGGCCGCGGCCTCGTCGGCGTCTGCAGGCAGCGCCGGCTCGGGCGCCAGACCGTCAAACAGCTCCGCCGCGCTCCGGTGCAGGGTGCGGCCCGAACCGGCGCTGAGTTTCTGCGCCGTTTCGCGCACGTACTCACCGGAGTAAGCGCGGGCCGGAAAGGGCGGCGTTTCGCCGTGCAGTTCCAGGTAGCGCAGCCACACCGACAGCGCCAGCAGATCCACCTGCCGTCCGGCGTCGTTGATGTAGTACTCGCGGTGCACCTCAAAGCCGGCCGCATCCAGAATGTTCGCGAGCGAATCGCCATACGCCGCGTTGCGGCCATGACCCACGTGCAGCGGGCCGGTCGGATTGGCGGAGACGAACTCCACCAGCACCCTGCCGCGGGTTTTTGCCGCGCGGCCGAAATTCTCCTTGGCCGTCAGAATCTCCGGCACCACCGCTTGAAAAGCGTCCGCCGCGAGGAAGAAATTGATGAAGCCGGGTCCCGCAATCTCAACCTTGCTGACGCGCCCGGACGCGGGCAGGTGTTTCACAATGGCTTCCGCCACCGCGCGCGGCGCTTGGCCCAGCGGTTTGGCCAGCGCCAGCGCCACGTTGGACGCAAAGTCTCCGTGCTTCGTGTCTCTGGCCGCGTCAACCGTGATGTTTTCCGGCACGGCCACGCCGTGGCCGGACAGAACGGACTCCAGCGCGGAGCGGAGCAGGGTTTGCAGATGGGTTTTCACGGAAAGGTGCGACGAACCGGCCCGGACGGGGCGGCAAGTTTACAGGCAGGGAATGGCCGTCGTGAAACAGAGCCCCGCCGCCATGGACATGGCGCCGGCCACCAGGCCCGCCACCCCCGTCAGCAGCACGCTGTCTTGCGGAGCGCCCGAGGCGGCCACCCCCACCACCAGGCTTGCAACCGAAATCGTCCCGTCGTTCGCGCCCAGCACCACCGCCCGCAGCCAGCCAATCCGGTCGGACCTGTGAAACTCCCTGTGGATGCGGGATCTCAACTAGACCTTCCTGGAATGCATTTTGAAGTCAAGCAACGAGGTGCCGGGCGGCATCACCGCTTTTGATGTTCCGTGGTGTCTCCCGACTTGCGGACTCTGTAATTCTCCTCGTGCCGGGTCTTCTCGGCTTCCTTCTCGTGATGCTTTTTGTCTTCCTCTTTCAGGCGCTCCCCGCCGTGTTTCTGGATGGACTCCTCCAGTTCCTCCTTGTAGTCACCCCCTTTCGCCTTCTCGTGCTCTTTTTCAACGGAGTCCGCGAACGCCGGTACGCCGACGGCCATGGACAGCAACAACGCCGCCAGAACCGCAAAAATGTTTTTCATTTCAATGCTCCTTTCTTGAGCCGCCTGGCACGGCCGGCCAGTTGCCGTGGTCGCAGCCGTTGTTCGAAGCGCATGACATAAAGAATAAAGACCCCGTTTCCGTCATGCCTGTAGAAGACGCGGCAGGGAGGTTCGATTATTTGCCGATAGCGCCACCCCTTCAACTCCCGCGGCTTTGAGCCGCTATCGGGGTGCCGCGCCAACTGATCAACATGCTCAAAGATTCTTGCGACGAGGTGACGTGCAGCGTCCGGGTTGTCCAGTGCGATGTAATCGGCGATGGCATCCAGGTCGGTAAGGGCCGGCTCCGTCCAGACTATTTCAGCCATCGAGCCATGCGGGTTCTGGCCTGGGCGTGTGAAACAACCCGGCCCTCTTCGATGGCCTTTTCTCCGCGCGCAATGCCTTCCAGCAGGCTCATGCGTTGCTTTAACCCTTCAAAGGTCTCCACATCAACGAGGTAGGCGCTGGGCAGGCCATGCTGTGTGATGAGGATGGGCTGGCGATGGCGCTCGAGCTCCAACAGCAACTCAGTGGCCTGCCGCTTCAGAGTCGTGACCAGTTCAGTTCGCATGCGAGTGATACTAAAGTGGCATTCGCGTGCAGGCAAGTCGTCATGAATCTCAACGCCCGCACTCAAAAGAGCGTTGCGAGCGTGTGGCGCCCCGGACGCAAAATCCATGAAGGCTAGGACATCCAAGTCCACTCACGGGCCGGATATACGACTGCAACCGAACCTACGCGCCCCGATCAGTCACTCGCTTTTTCCGCGTACTTGCGGGAGGAGTCCATAACTGCCGTTAGATTTTTCCATTTGACACGGCACGATTATTTGCGCAAGATGGTAAATGAAAAATGGAGTAAATGGAGAAAGTCAGATGTCGCACGATTTTAGCAAAGCCGGGTTGGTTCGGTTCTTGGACACGGTGGCCAGGAAAGGAATGGTGAATGCCAATACCGTTTCCGGATGGAGGGCAGCCTGTACTCGAATTCTCGAAGACGTAGCCGACGGCGACGACGTGAGAAAGACTGACCCCAAAACCGCCGTTATTCGCTACAACAACAGGCACTCGGGAGAGCTTGCTTCCAGTTCTCTCAAAGAATACGAGCGTCGGCTCGGCGTTGTAATAAATGAGTTCGCCAACTACACCAGTGATCCGGCTGGCTACAAGCGCAAGGGGCGGGGCTCGACAAGGGCAGGTAAACGCGAGAAAGGGGGGGCGGGCGCGAGCACCGTGACCACCGCCGAGCTTCCCGGCGGCGCACAATCAAAAGTGAATGCTC
>JAKEEJ010000129.1 GCA_022616655.1 Nevskiales bacterium
GCCGACGGCGCGGTATTTCCTGAGGGGACCGACCAGCCAGGATGCGAACAACGGTGCAGTGAGTTGACCCAGCCGCTCCACCGGCCTGAATTCCTGGCGCCGGCCCAACAGCAGGGACGGCCGCAGGATGTGAACGGTTTCAAACCCCACGTCGGCAACGGCCTGTTCCATCCGCGCCTTGAGACGCAGGTAGAACAGAGGGGAGCGCAGCGAGGCTCCCGCTGCTGAAATCACGATAAAACGCCGGGCGCCAGCTTTCTGTGCCGCACGGGCCAGGTCCACGACCATGTGGTAGTCCACGCGCTCGAACGCGGCATGCGACCCGGCCTTGCGGACCGTGGTGCCGAGGCAGCAATACACATCCTCGGCGGCCAGTTGTGTTCCGAGCGTCCCCAGCTGGCCGTAATCGCTGGAAAGGAATCTGAGTTTTTCGGATTTCAGCGGTGGTGCCCGACGCCCGAGCACCCGGATTTCGGAATACTCGCTGCGGGTCAGCAACTGCGGCAACAGCGCACTGCCCACCAGACCGGTGGCTCCGGCCACCAATGCCGTTCGGGACATGAAATATCTTTGGATTTCGGGAACCGGGAGTTTAGCCCATTTGAAATGTTTTCAGACGTGCGGCAAATGTCAACAGGCTAAGCTGCGTGAAACCTTACCGGGGATGTCGCGCTCGTGAGTTTTGAATTGCACCCGCAACTTGCGGCCGACAGCTTCGTACTGGGAGATTTTCCGCTCAGTCGCCTGTTGCTGATGAATGACGCGCAGTATCCCTGGACGATTCTGGTCCCGCGGCGGGAGGGCGTTCGGGAGGTTTATGAAATGAGTGAAGCCGACCAGCAGCAACTGCTGCGCGAGTCGGTCTGCCTGTCGCGCGTGCTGATGCAAGCGTTCAGAGGCGACAAGCTCAACATCGCCGCCCTCGGCAATGTGGTGCCGCAACTGCACCTGCACCACATCGTGCGTCATGCCGGCGACCCCGCCTGGCCGGGTCCGGTATGGGGGCAGCACCCGCCAAAACCCTATACAGATCAAGAACGTGCAGAGCGCGTTTCGATTTTGCAGCGCGGACTGGCCGAGCACCTCCGGTCGGTGCCCTGAGCGCGGCGGGCAGCAGAAGTCCGCATTCAAGCTGCTAGAATCCACTGCGACGGTTCGCCCGGACCCGTCGAGCGCCAATTCGGGAGAAAAATCGTGAGCGTGTCCTGCCAATGCTCTTCCCACGCCGATTTGAATCTGCGCACGGTCTCCGCGCTTTTTAGAGCCCCCACATCGTGAACTACTTTATTACCGGTGCCACCGGTTTCATCGGCCGCTTTCTGGTGGAGCGCTTGCTGCAACGCAGTGACGCACAGATTTACGTGCTGGTGCGCAAATCTTCAGCCGACAAGTACAAAGCGCTGGAAGCCCGCTGGCCGGCCGCCGCCGAGCGCGTGCGCGTGCTGTGGGGCGACGTCACCCGCCCGGGCCTCGTGTCCGCCGCCGACCGCGAAAAACTGACCGGTACCATCGACCACGTGTTCCATCTGGCCGCGCTCTATGACATGAACATGGCCGATGCACCGGCAGACCGCATCAACAACGAGGGCACCCGCAACGTGGTGCGCTTCGTCAACGGACTGGGCGGCCACGTGCGTCTGCACCACGTCAGCAGCGTGGCCGTGGCCGGTGGCGATTATGTCGGCAAGTTTACCGAAGAGATGTTCGATCAGAGCCAACCGCTCCACCATCCGTATTTCCGCACCAAATTCCAGTCCGAAGCCATCGTCCGTGACGAATGCCGGGCGCCGTTCCGCATTTACCGTCCGGGCATGGTGGTGGGTCATTCGCAGACCGGTGAAATGACCAAAATTGACGGGCCGTACTATTTCTTCAAAGCCATCCAGCGTATTCGCGACACCCTGCCGCGCTGGCTGCCCCTGCTGGGCGTGGACGGCGGCAAGATGCCCCTGGCGCCGGTGGACTACGTGGTGGATGCGCTGGATGCCATCGCGCATCAGGAGGGGCACGACGGCAAGTGTTTCCACCTCCTCCAGGCCAACTCTCCCAGTGTCGGCGAGCTGATCCGCACCCTGCTCGAAGTGGCGCACGGCCCCGAAATTGCCGCCTCCCTCGCGCTGCCCCGGGTGCCGGAAGCCATGAAAGATCTGGCCGGTCAGCTGGTCAGCCGCATTCCCATCAATCTCAAACGGCGGATTGCCAGAGCGATTGGCGTGCCGGCCTCGGTGCTGGGCTATGTCAACAGCCACGCCGTGTTCGACGACAGCCAGGCGCGCGCTGCGCTCAAGGGTACGGGCATCGAGTGTCCGGAATTCAAGCGCTACGCCAAACGCCTGTGGCAGTACTGGGAATCGCACCTGGACCTCAAGGTGCGCATTCCGCCCCGTGCCCGGCAGAAACTGTCCGGCAAAGTGGTGATTGTGACCGGTGCCTCGTCCGGCATCGGCTTCGTCACGGCCCGTAAACTGGCGGCGGCGGGCGCCAAGGTCATTCTCGTCGCCCGTACCGAATCGAAACTGGAGACCGTCCAGCGCATGATCCGCCAGGCCGGCGGCGAAGCCCACGTATACCCCTGCGACCTGTCGAATCTCGAAGACATTGACCGCATGAGCGCCGAGGTTCTGCGCCACTTCGATCACGTGGACATTCTCATCAACAACGCCGGCCGCTCCATCCGCCGCGGCGTGATGGAGCCGACGACGCAGTTTCACGATTTTGAGCGCACCATGCAGCTCAACTACTTCGGTGCGGTGCGGCTGATTCTGGCGCTGCTGCCCGGCATGGCGCACCGCAAGAGCGGGCACATCGTCAACGTCAGCTCCATCGGCGTGCTCGCCAACGCGGCCCGTTTCTCCGCCTACGTGGCCAGCAAGGCGGCGCTGGACGCCTTCTCGCGCTGCGTGTCGGCGGAAGTCAAGCATCTGAACATCGAGGTCACGGCCATCTACATGCCGCTGGTGCGCACGCCGATGATCGCGCCCACCAAGATCTACAACCACGTGCCGTCCTGGTCGCCCGAAAAGGCTGCCGACACGGTCATGCAGGCGATTCTGGACCGGCCCAAAAGCATCGCCACCCCGCTGGGGACCGCGGCGGCCGTCAGCTACGCCCTGTGGCCCAA
>JAKEEJ010000130.1 GCA_022616655.1 Nevskiales bacterium
AGCAGGGTCCGGTTAAGGCCAAGGAAAAACGCGCCATCCACCAGCCGGCGCCCTCGTACGAAGAGCAATCCGGCTCCACCGAATTGCTGGAAACCGGCATCAAGGTCATTGACCTGCTGTGTCCGTTCGCCAAAGGCGGCAAGGTTGGCCTGTTCGGCGGCGCCGGCGTGGGCAAGACCGTCAACATGCTCGAGCTGATCAATAACATCGCCAAGGAACACAGCGGTCTGTCGGTGTTTGCCGGCGTGGGCGAGCGGACCCGCGAGGGCAATGATTTTTACCACGAGATGGCCGAGTCGGGCGTCATTCAGAAGAACAATCTGAGCGAATCCAAGGTGGCGATGGTCTACGGCCAGATGAACGAGCCGCCCGGCAACCGCCTGCGTGTGGCGCTGAGCGGCCTGACCATGGCCGAGTATTTCCGCGACGAAGGCCGCGACGTGCTGTTCTTCGTCGACAACATCTATCGCTACACACTGGCCGGCGTGGAAGTGTCGGCGCTGCTGGGCCGTATGCCGTCCGCCGTGGGCTACCAGCCGACGCTGGCGGAGGAGATGGGCGTGCTCCAGGAGCGCATTACGTCCACCAAGAAGGGTTCGATCACCTCGGTGCAGGCCATTTACGTGCCCGCCGACGACCTGACCGATCCTTCGCCCGCGACCACCTTCGCGCACCTGGACGCCACGGTCGTGCTGTCGCGCGACATTGCAGCGCTCTGCATTTACCCGGCCGTGGACCCGCTGGATTCCACCTCGCGCCAGGTAGACCCGAACGTCATCGGCCCGGAGCACTACCAGTGCGCGCGTGACGTGCAGAAGGTGCTGCAGCGCTACAAGGAGCTGCGCGACATCATCGCGATTCTGGGCATGGACGAGCTGTCCGAAGACGACAAGCTGATCGTGGCGCGCGCGCGCAAGATTCAGCGCTTCCTGTCACAGCCGTTCCATGTCGCCGAGGTGTTTACCGGCTCGCCCGGCAAGTACGTGCCCCTGAAGGAAACCATCCGCGGCTTCCGCGGCATTGTGGACGGCCAGTACGACACGCTGCCGGAGCAGGCCTTCTACATGGTGGGGACGATTGACGAAGCGGTTGAGAAGGCGAAGAAACTGTGAGGCCAGTCTCCGGGCGCGCGATCGCGGTGTTGCTTCGCCGCTCGGGAATCCTCATTTACTGTAAATGTAAACTCCGGTTTCCTCGCGGCTTGCGCCTGGCGCTCGCATCGCCGGGAGACCTGCTGGAGGTGCGTGCGTGGCGCCATTGCATGTAGACATCGTTTCCGCTGAAGGCGACATCCATCACGGACCCGCCGCGATGGTGTTCGCGCCGGCGGAGATGGGCGAAGTCGGCATCGCGCCGCGCCATACGCCGCTGCTCACGCGCCTGAAGCCCGGCACGCTGCGGGTCCAGACCCCCGAGGGCGAAGAGCTGCATTTTTTTGTCGGTGGCGGCCTTCTGGAGGTGCAACCGCACCTGGTGACAGTGCTGGCCGATACGGTGTTGCGCGCCCGGGACGCCGACGAGGCCGCGGCCGCGGAAGCCAAGCGCCGCGCCGAAGCGGCCCTGGCCGGCGCCGCCACCGAAATGGACCTCAACAAGGCGCAGGCCGAGCTGGTGGAGGCTGCCGCGCGTCTCGAATTTGTCCAGAAGCTCAAAAATATCGCCCGCCGTTGAGCGGCACGTGTATCGTGGGATCTTGACCGGGAACACGATTCGCCGTTCAGGGTATGTCCCGGCAGGCCACGGGCCGGATGGCGCCGACATGACAGAATAGGCCTATGTCGTCTTTAAACCTGCACATCGTCATCCTGGCCGCCGGGCAGGGAACCCGCATGCGGTCCAAGCAGCTCAAGGTGCTGCAGCCGCTGGGCGGCCGGCCCATGCTGGCGCATGTGCTGGATACCGCACGGGCGCTCTCGGCCAGAGCCTATCACGTGGTCTATGGTCATGGTGCCGAACTGGTGCGCGAATGGTTTGAGGGCGCGCATCCGGGTGACGACCGGCTCCGCTGGGTACTGCAGGAAGAGCAGAAAGGCACCGGTCACGCGGTGTTGCAGGCGCTGCCGGAAATTCCCGATAACGCAACGGTGCTGGTGCTCTATGGCGATGTACCGCTGGTGCGGGCCGTGACCCTGGAGCCGCTGATCCGGTACAAGGGTCTGGGGCTGCTGACCGCCACGCTGCCCAAGCCACGCGGCTACGGGCGCATCCTGCGTGATGAGGAAGGCGCCATCATGGGCATCGTGGAAGACGACGATGCCAACGCCGAGCAGCGCCGCATCCGGGAAATCAATACCGGCATGCTGGTGGCCCCCGCGCGCCTGCTCAAGCGCTGGCTGCCGAAGTTGAGCGCCGACAACGCCAAGCACGAGTTTTACCTCACGGACATCGTTTCACAGGCGGTCAAGGATGGCGTGGAGGTTACGGCAAACGAAGTGGAAGACAACACGGAAATCACCGGCATCAACGATCCGGCGCAGTTGGCCGGCGCCGAGCGTGCTTTTCAGCGCCGGCAGGCGGAACAGCTGATGCGCCACGGCCTCATGTTGCGCGATCCCTCGCGCTTCGATTTACGGGGCATGCTGCGCCACGGCAGCGATGTCATCGTGGACGTGGACGTGGTGCTGGAAGGCGATGTGCACCTCGGCGACGGCGTCTACATCGGCCCATTCAGTCTGCTCAAGAATGCCACCCTGGGTCCGGGCACGCGCATCGAGGCGCATTCGGTGCTGGAGTCGGTGGTGGTCGGCAAACATTGCCGCATCGGCCCGTTCGCACGCCTGCGTCCCGAAACGACGCTGTCCGACGAAATTCACATCGGCAATTTCGTCGAGATCAAGAAAACCCATCTGGGCACCGGCAGCAAGGTCAACCACCTGAGCTACCTCGGCGACACGACGGTCGGCGAGCGGGTCAACATCGGCGCGGGTACCATCACCTGCAATTACGATGGGGCCAACAAACACAAAACCGTTATTGAAGACGACGTCTCCATCGGATCGGATACGCAGCTGGTGGCGCCGGTCAAGGTGGGCCGGGGAGCCACGATCGGCGCGGGGTCCACCATCGCCGAGGATGTGCCACCCGGGGGTCTGACCGTGTGCCGCGCGCGCGAACAAAAAACCCTGCCGGACTGGAAACGGCCCGTGAAGAAGAAACGTGAGGCATGAGGGGTAAAATCCTTCGACGCCTCACCCCTCACCCCTTACTCCTCGCGACCCATGTGCGGTATTGTCGGAGCTCTTGCCCACCGTGACGTGGTGCCCCTCCTGATGGAGGGTTTGCGCCGTCTCGAGTATCGCGGGTACGACTCCACCGGCATTGCAGTGGCCGGCGCGGACGCCACGCTGACATTGCGGCGTGCCGTGGGGAAAGTCGCGCAACTCGACGAAAAACTGAACGCGCAGCCTTGCACCGGGATGCTCGGCATTGCCCATTCGCGCTGGGCCACGCACGGCGGCGTCACCGAGGCCAATGCCCATCCGCACGTGTCGGGCGGGCGCATCGCGCTGATTCACAACGGCATCATCGAGAATCACGATGAGCTGCGCGCCGACCTGAAAGCCAGGGGCTACGCCTTTGCCTCGGAGACCGACACCGAAGTCATCGCGCATCTGATTCACGAGCGGGTGCACCGGGGCGCCGATCTGACCGCGGCCGTGCAGGACGTGGTCCAGCGGCTCGCGGGGGCGTACGCCATTGTCGTGTTCGACGCTCAGCAGCCCGACCGCGTGGTCGCCGCCCGCATCGCCAGCCCGCTGGTCATCGGTCTCGGCGAGGGCGAAAATTTTGTCGCCTCCGACGTGCAGGCGCTGTTGCCGGTCACGCGCCGCTTCCAGTTTCTCGAGGAAGGCGAAGTGGCCGACGTGCGCCGCGAGGGCGTCACGATTTTCGACGCCGCCGGCCGGCGCGTGCCGCGCACCGTACACGAATCCCGGCTCTCGGCCGACGCGGTCGAACGTGACGGCCACGCGCATTACATGCTCAAGGAAATCCACGAGCAGCCGCGCGCCATCGCCGACACGCTCGCCGAGCGCATCGCCGGTCACCGCGTGCTGGAAGCGGCGCTGGGGCCCAAAGCACACTCCCTGCTGCCCATGGTCAAGGGCGTACACATCGTGGCCTGCGGGACCAGCTATCACGCCGGTTTGATTGCGCGCTATTACATCGAGCAGGGCGCACGTCTGCCGTGCACGGTCGAGGTGGCCAGTGAATACCGTTATCGCCGGCCGGTGGTGCTGCCGGGCACCCTGTTCATCGCCATTTCGCAGTCCGGTGAAACTGCCGATACCCTCGCCGCCCTGCGCGAAGCAAAAAAACTCGGCTACGTGGCCACGGCCGCCATCTGCAACGTGCCCGAATCCTCGCTGGTGCGCGAAGCCGACCTGGTACTGATGACGCGCGCCGGCCCGGAGATCGGCGTGGCTTCCACCAAGGCGTTCACCACTCAGCTCGCGGCGCTGAGTCTGCTCGGCATCGTGCTGGCGCGGCACCACGGCCTGACGGCGGCTACGGAGGCCCAGTACGTGAAGCAGATTGCGCACGTGCCCGAAATGGTCGAGCGCACGCTCAAACTGGAGCCGAGAATCCGCGAGTGGGCGGAGTTATTTGCCGACAAGCACCACGCCCTGTTTCTCGGCCGCGGGCCTGTTTACCCGGTCGCGCTCGAAGGCGCGCTCAAGCTCAAGGAAATCTCCTACATCCACGCCGAGGCGTACGCGGCCGGCGAACTCAAGCACGGCCCACTGGCCCTGGTGGACGACGACATGCCGGTGGTGGCCGTGGCGCCCAACAACGCCCTGCTCGAGAAACTGAAATCCAACCTGCAAGAGGTGCGGGCGCGGGGGGGGCGGCTGTTCGTATTCGCCGATCCCGACACCGGCTTCAGGGCCGAGGACGGTATCGAGGTCATGCGGATGCCCGAGCACATCGAGCCGCTGCAATCGCCGCTGGTGTATACCGTGCCGCTGCAACTGCTGGCGTATCATGTGGCCGTATTGCGCGGCACGGACGTGGACCAGCCGCGCAATCTGGCCAAATCGGTCACGGTGGAGTAGAAACGATTCATGACGTACTGCGTTGCCATCAAGGTTAACGAAGGTCTGGTTTTTGCGGCCGATACCCGCACCAGCGCCAGCGTGGACGACGTGCGCACCTACAACAAGCTGCACGTGTTCGAATTTCCGGGCGAGCGGGTGTTCGTGTTGCTGACGGCCGGCAATCTGGCCACCACGCAGACGGTGCTGGCGCAGCTGCAGCGCGACATGGCCGGCCCGGCACCACAGAATCTGAAAACACTGCGCCACATGTACGACGTGGCCGAATACCTGGGGCAGCTCATCGTGCGCGTGCGACGGGAAGCGCTGGCGGCGGCGGCGTCGAACAGCACGGTGGATTTTGGTACCACGCTGATTCTGGGCGGCCAGATTCAGGGTGAGGAACCGGCGTTGTACCTGGTGTATCCCGAGGGCAACCACATCAGTTCCTCACCGGAAACGCCGTTCCTGCAGGTCGGCGAGCTCAAGTACGGCAAGCCGATTCTGGACCGTGTGATCCGTCCGCCCCTGAGCCTGGAAGACGCCGCGCGTTGCGCGCTGGTGTCGCTGGACTCGACCATGAAGAGCAACCTGTCGGTGGGCCCGCCGCTGGACGTGGCCATTGTGCCGCGCAACGCGTTGCGCATTACACACAAGCTGCGGCTCGATCTCGATACGCCGTACTACGCCCGCCTCCGGGAGGCGTGGGGACAGCAGCTGGCCAGCGCATTCCGCAACTTGCCGCGCTTCGAATGGGAACCGCCGACATTGCCTTTACAGCAGGCCGCCCAGGCCCCGCCGCACCCGACACAACAGCAGGGACAGCAGCAGTAGCCCCCTGCCGGCGCAAGACAGGTTCAGCGCGGCGTGAAGTAAACGGCGCTCAACGCCGCATCCAGGGTGCTGAGGCCGATCTGGAGTTCATCCAGCAGATCGTGAAGCCCGGATTCGACCAGGCGCTCGACGTCCGCGTCGCGCACCAGTCCGCGTGTGCGCTCAAGCGCGCGTTCGACTTCGCGGCTGGCCGGCAACGGGTGCAGCGTGACGCCCATCGTGTCCAGGCAAAAGGCCACGGTGCGCGGAAAGTCACGATTCTGCAGC
>JAKEEJ010000131.1 GCA_022616655.1 Nevskiales bacterium
GGACAAGCAACCCTGTGTCTACATTCTGGCCAGCCAGCGGAATGGAACGTTGTACACCGGAGTAACGTCAGATCTGACAAGGAATGGAAACGAAAGTGGAAACTGGAATTGATAGAAAGTACCAATCCCGATTGGCAGGATCTGTATGAAGGAATTACCTGACTGGATTCCGGCTTTCGCCGGAATGACGGAGAGAGGGTTATGAGCAAAATACTGGTTATTGCGGAACACGCGGACGGCCGGCTGAACGCGTCCACGTCCAAGGTCGTTGCCTGCGCCCGGAAGGTCGGGGACGATGTGGAAGTTGCGGTACTGGCGGCCGAGGGTGGCGCGGTGGCGCAACAGGCCGCCCGATTGACGGGTGTGGCGCGCGTCTTGCAGGTAGACCATGCGGCCAATGCTCACGCACTGTCGGTCGTGCTGGCGCCACAGATTGTCGCGCTGGCGCGTGCGCGCGGCAGCACGCACGTGCTGGGACCCGGTTCGACCTTTGGCAAGGACCTGATGCCGCGCGTCGCCGCCTTGCTCGGCGTGCCCCAGGTTTCGGACGTCATGGCGGTACATTCGCCGACGTCATTCGATCGGCCGATCTACGCGGGCAACGCCATTACCACGGTGGAGGTGCCGGGCACGCCCGTGGTCGCCACCGTGCGTCTGGCCTCCTTTACCGCCGTGCCTGAAGGCGGTCCCGCAACGGTGGAGAAGGTCGGTACGAGCGCGGCATTGCCGGCGCACACCCGTTTCGTCAGCCTTGAATCGCACAAAAGCGAGCGGCCGGACCTTCAATCCGCCGCGCGTGTCGTGTCAGGCGGCCGCGCGTTTGGCAGCGCGGACAATTTCAAGATTCTTTACGCCCTCGCGGACAAGCTGGGGGCCGGGGTGGGCGCGTCGCGTGCGGCGGTGGATTCCGGCTACGTGCCCAACGACATGCAGGTGGGGCAGACCGGCAAGATCATCGCCCCCGAGTTGTACATCGCCATCGGTATTTCCGGCGCGATCCAGCATCTGGCGGGCATCAAAGACGCACGAACGATTGTCGCCATCAACAAGGACGCCGAGTCCCCGATTTTCGAGATCGCGGATTACGGGCTGGTCGGCGACCTGTTCCAGATCGTGCCGGAACTGACCCAGAAGCTCTGACGCAACAGGGGTTACGAACGCTCCGTGGGGCCGTCGTGCAACCGGGCGGCGGCCAGGGTGTTCTGCATCAGCATCGCCACGGTCATGGGGCCGACACCGCCCGGAACCGGCGTGAGATAGGCGGCGCGTTCCTTGGTCCCCTCAAACTCCACGTCTCCCACCAGGCGGCCGTCCGGCATCCGGTTGATGCCCACGTCAATGACCGTGGCGCCGGGCCGGATCCAGTCGCCCTTCACCAGTCCGGGTTTGCCGACCGCGACCACCAGAATTTCGGCTTTCTCGATGTCCGCGCGCAGATCGCGCGTGAAGCGATGAGTTATCGTGACCACGGCACCGGCCCGCAGCAGCTCCAGCGCCATGGGCCGGCCGACAATGTTGGACGCGCCCACGATCACCGCCTGCCGCCCGTGGAATTTTTCGCCGATGGATTCGAGCAGTACCATCACGCCTGCCGGCGTGCACGGGCGCAGCAGTGGAATGCGCTGCGCCAGCCGGCCGACGTTGTAGGGATGAAAGCCGTCCACGTCCTTGTCCGGGCGGATGCGCTCGATGACGGCGGCGCTGTCCAGCACTCCCGGCAGCGGCAACTGCACCAGAATTCCATCCACTGAGGAATCACTGTTCAACCGGTCAATCTCGCTCAGCAGTTGTGCCTGCGGAGTGGCGGCCGACAGTTCGATGGGCAGGGAGCGAATGCCCAGCTCCTGACACGCCGCACGCTTGTTGCGTACGTAGATCTCCGAAGCCGGGTCGTTGCCGATCAACACGGTCGCCAGCGCCGGCGGTCGCAGACCACGGCTCGCGCGCGCTGCAATGTCCGTGCGCACCAGGGTGTACACCCGCGCGGCAACGGTCTTGCCATCAATGATTTTGGCGGTCACGCATGCATCCGGCGGAAAAGGCGCGCGAATTCTCGCATAATGCCCACCTCCGATGCCCGATACCGGTATGGGGTGGGGAAGTGAGTGGTTGCTCTACCGCCCCCTCACCGAACCTCTCCCCCAAGGGGGAGAGGGCATGGGGTCGGCGCGCAGTGCGCGCGCCGCAGGTTTTTAAGTTAAAGACGGGGCGTAGCGCAGCCTGGTAGCGCACCTGCCTTGGGCGCAGGTGGTCGGAGGTTCAAATCCTCTCGCCCCGACCAGTATTTGGCGCCCGTAGCTCAGTTGGATAGAGCAACGGCCTTCTAAGCCGTAGGTCGCAGGTTCGACTCCTGCCGGGCGCGCCATTCAAAGGTTCACAGGAATAAACATGACGGTATCGAATTCACGCGGCGCTCAATTTCGGGCCGCCATCCGCGAAGAGCGGCCGCTGCAGGTGGTGGGTACCATCAATGCATACCACGCGCGCCTGGCGCAGGCGACCGGTTACCGTGCGATTTATCTGTCGGGGGGCGGCGTGGCGGCCGGTTCTCTCGGTCTGCCGGACCTGGGCATCAGCACGCTGGATGACGTTCTGACCGATGTGCGTCGCATCACCGATGTCTGCGAGCTGCCGCTGCTGGTGGATGCGGATACCGGTTTCGGTGGGGCCTTCAATATCGCGCGGACGGTGAAGTCGCTGATCAAATCCGGCGCGGCGGCCTGCCACATCGAAGACCAGGTGCAGGCCAAGCGTTGCGGGCACCGGCCCGGCAAGGCCATCGTGTCGAAGGATGAGATGGTGGATCGCGTCAAAGCGGCGGTGGATGCAAAGACCGATCCGCAGTTCGTGCTCATGGCCCGCACCGACGCGCTGGCCGTGGAGGGACTGGACGCCGCCGTGGACCGTGCCTGTGCCTGTGTCGAGGCCGGTGCCGATATGATTTTTCCCGAGGCGGTGGCCGATCTGGACACGTACCGGAAATTCACCGGAGCGGTCAAGGTTCCGGTGCTGGCGAATATCACCGAATTCGGCACCACGCCGCTGTTCACGCGCGAGGCGCTGGCCGCGGCCGGCGTGAGTCTGATCCTCTATCCTCTGTCCGCATTCCGGGCCATGAATGCGGCGGCACTGGCGGTGTATGAGGCGATCCGGCGCGACGGAACGCAGCAACACGTCGTGGACCGGATGCAGACCCGTGACGCGCTGTATCAGTATCTCAATTACCATGCGTATGAACGCAAACTCGATGAGCTGTTTGCAAAAGAACGTGCTAAAAACTGAATCGGGAGCAATCATGAGTGACGTCAACGTGCCCACCACGGGCAAACCCAAGAAATCGGTGGCCCTGTCCGGCGTGGTGGCCGGCAACACCGCGCTGTGTACCGTGGGCCGCACCGGCAACGATCTGCACTACCGCGGCTACGACATCCTGGACGTGGCCGAGCGCTGCGAATTCGAGGAGATCGCGTACCTGCTGGTGCACGAAAAGCTGCCCAATCGCCGGGAACTGGCCGAGTACAAAGCCCGGCTGCGGTCGCTGCGCACGGTGCCGGCTCCGGTCAAGCGCGCGCTGGAATGCGTGCCGAAGAGCGCGCACCCGATGGACGTGATGCGCACCGGCGTGTCGGTGCTGGGCACCGTGCTGCCGGAGCCGGACGATCACAACCACGCGGGCGCGCGCGCAATTGCCGACCGTCTGCTGGCGTCCTTGGGTTCGATGTTGCTGTATTGGTACCACTACAGCCACAACGGCCGGCGCATCGAGGTCGAAACCGACGACGATTCCATTGGCGCTCATTTCCTGCATCTGCTGCACGGAAAGAAACCGTCGCCGTCCTGGATCCGGGCCATGCACACCTCGTTGGTCCTTTACGCCGAGCACGAGTTCAACGCCTCGACCTTTACCTGCCGCGTCGTCGCGGGGACCGGATCGGACATCTACTCCGCGATTTGCGGCGGGATTGGCGCCCTGCGTGGCCCCAAGCACGGCGGCGCCAACGAGGTGGCCTACGAGATCCAGTCGCGCTACCGCACGCCGGACGAGGCCGAAGCCGACATCAAATCCCGCC
>JAKEEJ010000132.1 GCA_022616655.1 Nevskiales bacterium
GCTCCTCCGGCAGGCCGCGACCGTGACCGCGCGCGCGCATGGCCGCGCCATGGAATTTGCCCGGCCCGGCCGCCATGAATACGAGCTGGCGGCGGAAATCCACCACGAATTCGAACGGGAAGGCCTGGAGCCGGGCTACGCCACCATTGTCGGCAGCGGCGTCAACGCCTGCATCCTGCATTACGTCGAAAACAGCGCCGTGCTCCGGGACGGCGATCTGGTGCTGGTGGACGCGGGGGGCGAGTATCAGGGCTATACCGCCGACCTCACGCGCTGTTTCCCTGCCGGCGGTACCTTCAGCGGCCCGCAGAAAGCCCTCTATGAAGTGGTGCTGGCGGCGCAGAAGGCCGCCATTCAGGAATTGCGGGCCGGCCATTCCAGCGCGCGCCCGCACGAGGTGGCGACGCGCGTGCTGACGCAGGGCCTGGTGAGTCTTGGCTTGCTCAGGGGCGACGTGGACACCCTGATCCGGGAGGAGCGGCACCGGCGTTTCTTCATGCACAACACCGGCCACTGGCTGGGCATGGACGTGCACGACGTTGGCCGCTACAAACTCAACGGCGAGCCGCGGCCGTTGGCGGAGGGCATGGTCATGACTGTGGAGCCGGGCTTGTACATCGCGCCCGACGCGGAAGGGGTGCCGGAAGAATTCCGAGGCATCGGTGTGCGGATTGAAGACGACGTGTGCGTGACCGGGCAGACGCCCGAAGTGCTGACCGCCGCGGCGCCGAAAGAGGTGGCGGACATCGAAGCGCTGATGCGCAGCACGGGAGGCGTAAGACGTGAGGCGTGAGGCGCAAAGAAATTTCGACGTGGTCATTGTGGGTGGCGGTTTGACCGGCGCCAGCCTCGCCGTGGCGCTGGCGTCTCTGCCCTTTAAAGTTGCGCTGGTGGAGGCGGCGCCTCCCCCGTCGTCCGCGCCGGCCTGGGATGAACGCACTCTGGCCCTGAACCTGGCCAGCCGGCGCATCTTCGAGAATCTGGGGCTCTGGGATGTCCTGCGCTCCATGGCTGAACCGATCCAGGCCACCCACATCTCCGAACGTGGCCGCCTGGGCGTGGCGCGGTTCACCGCCGAAGAGGCGGGCGAAGAAGCCCTGGGTTACAACCTGCCGGTGCGCGTGATCGGCGATGCACTTTGGCAGCGACTCCAGGCCACGGAAAACGTCACGGTGTTCTGCCCGGCCCGAGTGACCGCCGTCGCTCACACAGAATCCGGCGTGGATCTGGAAATCGAAGCGCCGGGCGAAACGCACCCGCCACACCCCGTGCATCTTGCCGCGCGTCTGGTGGTGGCCGCCGACGGCGCGCGCTCGATTCTGCGCACGCTGTTGAACATCGGTGCCGAGGAGCACGACTATGGACAGACCGCCATTGTCGGTGCGGTACGGACGGAACGGCCCCATCGGGGCGTGGCCTATGAACGCTTTACGCCCGACGGACCGGTGGCGTTGTTGCCGCGGCCCCTACCGTACTGTGCCTTGATCTGGACCGTGCCTACGGCCAGCGCCGGTGAAATTCTCTCGGATTCCGACACGGGATTCCTCGAGCGTCTGCAGAATGTTTTTGGACACCGCCTGGGCCGTTTTCTCGAAACGGGGCGCCGGCAGGGCTGTCCGCTGTCGCGCGTGATGAGCGATGCGCTCACAGCGCCGCGCGTGATTCTGGCCGGCAACGCGGCGCAGACGCTCCATCCGGTGGCGGCCCAGGGATTCAACCTGGGGCTGCGCGACGTGGCCACGGTCGCGGAACTGCTGACGGAGGCCCGCGATCCCGGTGCCCCCGAGTTGTTGCACGAATACGCCACGCGGCGCGTGCACGACCGCCAGCGGGTGTCCGGCTTTACCGACCGCCTGGTGCGGATTTTCTCCAATACCGTTCCCGGGCTGCGCGGAGCGCGGCATCTGGGGCTGCTGGCGCTGGATCTGCTGCCGCCGGTCAAGGCCGCGGTGCTGCGCCAGAACCTGGGGTACGGCGACGCGACGCCGTCGCTGGTGCGTCACGTTGAATAACCGATCCATGGCAAAACCGGTCTGCGACGTCGTCGTCGTCGGTGGCGGCGTCGTGGGTACCGCGACCGCGCTGGCTCTGGGTCGCCAGGGTCTGGACGTCACGTTGCTGGAACGCAGCACACCGCCGGTACCCTCCAGGCCGGAACTCTACGATTTTCGGGTCTATGCCCTGTCGCCCGGTACGGTGAAATTTCTCAAAGAGCTGGGAGTCTGGGAATCCATCCGGGCACAGCGCGTCAGTCCTTACGAACGCATGGAAGCCTGGGAAGCCGATCCGGCCTCGGCGTTGCGCTTTGACGCGGCCGAACTGGGCGTGCCGGAACTGGGCTGCATCGTCGAGGACAGCCTGCTGCGCGCCGCCCTGTGGTCCGCACTGGGGAAAGTGACCGTACGCTGCGGCGTAAAGCTGGCCGGATTCTGCCATGAAGACGGGACGGCCCGACTGGATCTGCAGGGTGGCGACAGGCTGCGCGCGTCACTGATCGTGGCCGCTGAAGGCGGTCACTCGCGTCTGCGCGAGTGGGCCGGTCTTGAGACGGTGGGCTGGAATTATCCGCAACGGTCCATTGTGTGTCATGTGACGACCGAGGCTCCGCATCGCCGTGCCGCGTACCAGCGGTTCCTGCCCAAAGGACCGCTGGCCTTTCTGCCGCTGGCCGATGGGCGTTCGTCCATCGTCTGGTCCACCGACGCACACGAAGCCGCAGAGCTGCTGAAACTCGACGACGATGATTTCCGCACGCGGCTGGCCGCGGCGTTTGAACACCGGCTGGGCGCCATTACAGCGGTGACCGCGCGGCGCGATTTCCCGCTGCGCCTGCTGCACGCGCCGGAGTACGCGCGGCCGGGTCTGGTGCTGGTGGGGGACAGCGCGCACGTGGTGCATCCCATGGCGGGACAGGGACTCAACCTCGGGCTGGCCGATGTCCAGGCGCTGGTGCAGACCTTGACCGCCGCGCGCACAGAGCACCGGCACTGCGGCGATCTGCGCGTGCTCAGGCGCTACGAACGCCGCCGCAAGGCCGACAACCTCGAGATGCTCGCACTGACGGACGGCTTGTACCGGATCTACAGTCGGCACGCTCCCGGCTGGAACCGCCTGCGCAAATTCGGAATGTCTCTCGCCGGGCGACTGCCACCGCTCAAACGCCGTCTGGCCCTGCGCGCCATGGGGTTTTGATCTCATACCGGCGCTGCGTTTCGTAATATACACGCGCCGATGTACGCGCAGAAATTTCCGATGGTTCCACCCGATTTAAAGTGCTGCTATCCTAACGGAGCTCCGCCCGGGCGGTTGCCGGGCAACACACTGAGAGTCGCCGCTCAGACAGGCGATCCTTCTGTTCAAACACTTATCTACGCCGTATCCATTATTCGTTGAGCCTTGGTGCATCAAGAGGAAATGATGAGCCGTTTCATGAAGGTCCGCATGCCTGTTGTTGTTCTGATCACGGCCCTGCTGTCCGGTTTTGACAAACCTGAAAAGTCATTGACCCCTGAGCAGGCCCAGGAGGAGTATGCCTACGCCCTCGGATTGCAGGCTTACGTTTACGGTCTTCCGCTCGTCGAGATGTACCGCATTCGGTACAAAGCCGTATTCGATCCGGACAACAAAGAACGGGGAGTGCTGAACCGGTTCCAGCACAAACGGAAACTGCTGGATCACACCAACACCACGGTCGCCGGCCCCAACAACGACACCCTGTATTCGCCGGCCTGGCTGGACCTTGCCAGAGAACCCATCGTCCTGGACGTACCCGACACCCACGGGCGCTACTACGTCATGCACTTCATGGACTTCTACACCAACAACTTCGCCTACGTGGGCAAGCGCACCACGGGTACAAAGGCCGGCAGCTACGCCATCACCGGGCCCAACTGGAAAGGCAC
>JAKEEJ010000133.1 GCA_022616655.1 Nevskiales bacterium
AGGCGACCTGTGTGGTCAGCAGCCGTGCCGATGCGCCGGGGCTGGAACGCGCACGGCAGGCGGGGGTGCCCGCCATCGTGGTGCCGCATGCCGCTTACGCCGATCGTGCCGCCTTCGATGCGGCGCTGGCAGCCACGCTGGACCGTTACCGTGTCGACCTGATTGCGCTGGCGGGATTCATGCGGATTCTGGGCAATGATTTCATCCGCCGTTCCAGGGGGCGGCTGGTGAATATTCATCCCTCCCTGTTGCCCCAGTACCGTGGGTTGAACACCCACCGCCGTGTGCTGGAAGCCGGGGAACGCGAACACGGGGCCAGCGTGCACTTTGTCACCGAAGAGCTGGATGGAGGGCCGATGATCATTCAGGGGCGGCTGAAGCTCAATCCGGGAGATAATGAGCACGGCCTGATGGAGCGCGTGATGCACGAGGTGGAACTGAAGATTTATCCCCAGGCACTGGCCTGGCTGGCCCGCGGCGAGCTGCGCTATACCGCCGGCGGTGTGGAATTCCGCGGCCGGCCGCTGACGATGCCGTTGAGCCTGCGTGATCTCGAGCCGGAGTTTCGCTGATGCGCTGGGTTCTGCCAGGGCTGTTTCTTGCATTGTCTTTGAATGCGCGCGCGGCCGAATCCACGTTGCCGGAGTTGCAACTGACGTATGGCGTCACTTGGAACAGCCTCATCCTGGGTGAGGCCACCATCACACTGGGCGCGACCGGAGAGCCGGATTGCTACCGCTATGAATCGCTGACCCGTCCGGTCGGGCTGGTGCGGATGTTCTACGGAAAGCCACGGGAAACCAGCGAATTCTGCATTGTCGCCGGCCGGGTTGTGCCGAAACGGTTTTCCTTCGTCAATACCAAGCACGAGGATCAGAATTTCACGCTGGAGTTCGACCCGGTGGCCGGCCGGGTCCGGAGTTCCCGGGGCGATGTGCGCGAGATTCCCTCCAATGCCCAGGACCGCTTTGGTCTGCAACAGGCGGTGCGTCTGTGGGTGCTGGAGCACGCCCAGATGGACGATCCCGGGACGGTGGAATTTGCCATGGTGGATGACGACCGGATCAAGGTTTACCGCTTTGCCATCACGGCGCGTGAAGAAGTTGAAGTCGCCGCCGGCCGTTTTGCCACCCTGCGGGTACAGCGCGTGGACGATCCGAACAAGAGCATCACGTTCTGGCTGTCACCGGCCCGTCACTACATGCCGGTAAAAGTGGAACAGGTCAAGGATGGGAAAACGGATTTACGCATGGAACTTCAATAAGTTAGTCGATACCGCAGGGTGTAGCTGCCTGGCCTGTCCAGGCGGTACGTTCAACTTCCCAAGGCCGCCGTTTATCGGGAGAAGACATCTGTGCCGGGGAATGTTGCGAGTATAGCGGCATGAGAGCCCGCCCCAGACCCTGGCGTCCCGGAGACAAGCGCTATGCCCGGCAGCGGCGCGTGGGCTTTCCGTGGCTGCAATTCATGTCGGACCTTGAGCAGGAATACCGCCAGAATTACATTACAAGCAATGCTTTACGTTTCCGGGCTTCGGGGACGGTGGGTCTGGTCGGGGTCTTTGGTTTTCTTTTTGCAGACTGGCTTTCAGGGTATCACCTGGTACCGGGCCGCGCCCAGACGCTCTTGTTGACTGCCACTGTTCCCGCGCTGGCGGTGCCCCTCATTGTGACGCTACATCCAAGAGACGGGGCCCGGGCGCTGCGCCAGATATTGCAGAGCACGGTCCTGGTGGCTTTCTCGGCCCTCGCCGTGATCAACATGGGCCGTTTTCAGCACCCGGAGTTCCCGCACGAGGCCATCTACCTCGTGCTGATCTACGTTTATTTCATTTCCAGCCTGTTGTTCTACGAGGCGCTGGTGTGCTGCCTGCTGCTGTCGTTGACCTATGTGGTGACCAACTGGCCGCTGTGGACGCCCGTGCAGCTGTTTTACCAGGGGTTTTACCTGATTATGGCCAATGCGATGAGCGCGCTCGGGCTGTACGCCATGCAGCGCGAGGCGCGGCTGTCCTTTTTGATGCAGAACGAGCTGCGTCAGGAGGCCGCGCTCGATGGATTGACCGGTTTGATGAACCGGCGTTCGTTCCGCAACCATCTGGAAACGGTGTGGATCCAGGCCCAGCGCGAGCAGGCCACACTGGGGCTTTTGCTGCTGGACCTGGACGGCTTCAAGGCGCTCAACGACAAGTACGGTCATCCCTTTGGCGATCTGGTCCTGCGGAATGCAGCGCAGATCCTCAAGAGCAACCTGCGTCGTCCGCTGGACGCGGCGGGGCGTTACGGCGGCGATGAGTTCATCGCGGTCTGGTCCGGGGTGGACAAGCACTGGCTGATGCAGCTGGCGCGCCACCTGCCGGGGCAACTTGAGGGGAGCGTGCCCGAGCGTCCGTCCGTGCGCATCAACGCCAGTGGCGGCGCGGTGCTGGTGTGGCCGCGGCAGGGGTTGTTCAAGCAGGAGGCCATCCGGATGGCCGACCGTAAACTCTACGAAATGAAGCATCGGAACCGCGGTTCCATTGCCTTTGCACAGATGGCGAAACCGGCCGCCCCGGTCGTTGCCGCTGCCGTGCGGTAACGGTGACAGGCGTTACGACGAACAGCTCACTTCAATGCCGGGCTCCGCCGCCGGCGGCGGCCCGGCGTAGCGCTCCATTTCCGGTTGTTCGTCAAACGGGCGAATCAACAGTCGGCGCAGGATTTCAATTTCCGAATAATCGCCCTGCCGAGCTTTTTCAATTGCGCGCTGGGCCAGGTGGTTGCGCAACACGAACTTGGGATTGACGCGGTTCATGCGCGTCGCGCGCTCG
>JAKEEJ010000134.1 GCA_022616655.1 Nevskiales bacterium
AAGCGGTCAGGGGTGGGAGCCACCGTCATGCGAAATCATAACAGTTTTATTTTCGGAAACTACAGCCTGCTTGCGGCGCTGGGCCTGCTCTTGGCCGCCTGTGCCAGTACGGGTCCGGAGCCGTTTGTCAGCGAGGTGCCGCCGGCCCCGCTTGAGCCGCTTACGGTTGAGCAGATGCCCGCGGAACCCGCTGTAATCGAACCACAGGCTGCACAGATTGCAACAGAGCAGCCTCCCGAGGCCGAACCGCTGGCCGAACCCGAACTGCTGCCCCTGCCGGAGGCGCCGGCCGCAACCGAAACGACGGGAACTCCGCCTCCGGTCGAGCCGCTGGCCGTTGAGCAAGTTCCTGCGGAAGCGCCCGCCGAACCACGGATGGAAACCGAACAGCCGCTCCTGCCAGAGACCCTGGCTACGACTGAACCACCGCCCGTGCTCGAGTCACCGACCGAAACCGATGCGGCGGAAACACCGGCGACCCCGGTCCGCCTGGAGAGCGATGCTCCGCAGCAGTACGTGGTGCAGAAGGGCGATACCTTGTGGGACATCGCGGACCTGTTCCTGAAAGATCCCTGGCAATGGCCTGAACTCTGGTACATCAACGAACAGATCAGGAATCCTCACCTGATCTATCCGGGTGACGTGCTGCAACTGACCTGGATTGACGGTGCGCCGCGTCTCGCGCGCAGCGAGGATCTGGCTCCGCTGCCCGTTCCGGAACCCGCGCCCTCCGAGGTTGTTCCTGGAGAAGCGTCGGTCCCGCCAGCGGTGGTCGTTGAAAAGCGTTCACCGCAGATCCGCGAACGGCCGCTCAAGCAACCCATTTCCAGCATTCCACTCGAGGCCATCCAGGCGTTTCTGCAGGGGCCGCATCTGATCGGCAAAAGCACACTGGAAGGCGCGCCGTACATGCTCAGCTTTGGAGAGGAGCGCATTCTCGCCGGCGCGGGCAACGTGGCGTATGCGCGTGGCCTTGACGATCCGGACGTGGCCCAGTACCGGATCGTCCGCAAAGGTGAAGCGTACCGTAACCCTGACGATGGCAAGGTGATCGGCTACGAAGCCATTCCGGTCGGACAGGCCGAAGTGCGTGCCCATGGCGATCCGGGCACGGTGTTCATCCAGCGTTCGTTCATGGAGTCCCGCATCGGCGATTACCTGCTCTCGACCGTGCCCGATCCGCTGGCCGAGCATTTTTATCCCCACGCGCCGAAGGATGTGGTGGGCGGCCGCATCATCTCGGTTTACAACGGCGTGACGCAGATCGGCCAGTACAACATCGTGGTGATCAACCGCGGCAGCGAGGCGGGTCTGGAAGCAGGACATGTGCTGTCCGTCTTTCAGACCGGGGGTTTCGGCAAGGACCCCTATCGCAATTCACGCAAGGTCCGGTTGCCCGATGTCCACGCCGGTACGCTGATGGTGTTCAAGACCGAGCCGCAGCTCAGCTATGCGCTGGTGATGTCGTCGTGGCTTGAGATCAGAGTGCTGGACAAGGTCGAGACACCGGATCCCAGCGTACATTGAAGGGTACGTGCCGGCAGACACGGTTCCGCCCGGGCTGAACGTTCTGCAAACACGCGGATCGGTAACACCCGTGGGTTTGATAAGGGGCGGTCGCCGGGGTGACGTGCGACGTGAACACTGACCCTGCAGCACTGAAACACTGGCTGGCGCTGGTGCGTGCCCCAGGCGTGGGTGCGGCCTACGCCGGGCGCCTGCTGGAGCGGTTTGGCAATCCCGAGGCCGCCCTCCGTGCCAGACCGTCCACCTGGAAAGCCGCCGGAATTCCAGAATCCCTGTATGCAGGATTGAAAAATCCGGACTGGGATGGCGTGGAACAGGACTTGAAATGGCTGACCGGTGAGCGCCGGTGTCTGGTGACCCTGAACGATCCCGACTATCCGGAGCGGTTGCGGGAAATCTCCCACGTGCCGCCGGCGCTGTTCTGCCAGGGCAATCCCGCGCTGCTGTCCTCGCCGCAGCTGGCGGTGGTGGGCGCGCGTTCGGCCACGCCGCAGGGACTTGAAATCGCGGCGGGACTGGCCGCCGAGCTGACGCGCTGCGGCTTGCTGATCACCAGCGGCCTGGCGCTGGGGATCGACGGGGCCGCGCACCGCGGCGCCCTGTCGGCGGGCGGGGCCACCGTGGCGGTATGCGCCACCGGTCTGGACCGTGTGTACCCCGCGCGACACCGCGAACTGGCGCATGAAATCGCAGGCAAAGGGCTTCTGATTTCGGAATTTCCAACGGGCACGCCGCCGCTGGCGGAGCACTTTCCGCGCCGCAATCGCCTGATCAGCGGTCTGTCGCTGGGGGTGCTGGTGGTCGAAGCGGCGCCGCAGAGTGGGTCGCTGATCACGGCACGTCTCGCACTCGAACAGGGACGTGAAGTGTTTGCCGTGCCCGGTTCGATTCACAGCCCGCAGTCGCGCGGCTGTCACGCCCTGATCCGTCAGGGCGCCAAACTGACCGAATCGGTACGCGACATTCTGGAGGAGCTCGGACCGCGGGTCGGCATGGACCGGGTGCCGGCCGACGGTGTGCCATCGTCTGCTGCGTCGGACCTGGACCCGGTACAGCAACGCGTGCTGGAGGCATTTGGATTCGGTGCGACGACGTTTGACACGCTGGTCGAGCGGCTCTCCCTCTCCGTGGAGGCCCTGAGCTCGGCGCTGCTGGCTCTGGAACTCCAGGGCCGGGTGACGCTCATGCCCGGCGGCGCCTATGTGCGGGTCCAACATGAGTAGCCCGGACCGGGTTCTGCGGTCCGTCAATCCGATGACCGGCGCCGCCGTGGCGGAATTTCCGATACTGCCGTCCGCCGAGCGGGACCGGATTCTGTCGGCGGCGCGAGTCGCCCAGAAAGCCTGGGCCCGGCAATCCATTGCGGAACGGGCGCGGCCCCTGCACAAGGCCGCCGCTCTGCTGCGGGAGCGCGCGGACAATTACGCACGCGTCATGGCGCTGGAAATGGGCAAGCCACTCCGGGACGGTACCGCCGAAGTCAACAAATGCGCACGGGCCTGCGAGCATTACGCGGAACACGCGGCTTCGTACCTCGCGCCACGCGAGCACAGGATCGAAACCGCCCGGAGTCAGGTGCGTTTTGACCCCTTGGGCGTGGTGCTGGCGGTGATGCCCTGGAATTTTCCGTTCTGGCAGGTGTTTCGTTTCCTCGCGCCGAACCTGATGGCCGGCAACGGCGGTGTGCTCAAACACGCGTCCAACGTACCGCAGTGCGCGCTCGCCATCGAGACCGTGGTGAGCGAGGCCGGGTTCCCGCCGGATCTGTTCCGCAGTCTGTTGCTGGATTCGTCTGCCGTGGCGTCCCTCATTGCCGATCCGCGCATTGCCGCGGTGACGCTCACCGGCAGCGAAGCGGCCGGGCGCGCCGTGGCGGAGGCAGCGGGTCGCGCGCTCAAGCCCGTGGTGCTGGAGTTGGGGGGCTCCGATCCATTCATTGTGCTGGCGGACGCAGAGGTGCCCCGGGCCGCGCAGGCGGCGGCCCAGGCGCGCTGCATCAACGCCGGCCAGAGCTGTATCGCGGCCAAGCGCTTTATCGTGGCGGAAGCGGTCTACGACGATTTTCTCGAACACTTCGTGACGGCCATGCAGAACCTCCGGATGGGCGACCCGCTGGATCCTGCCACCGACATGGGCCCGCAGGCGCGCCGCGATCTGCGCGATGCCCTGCACCGGCAGGTCGAAGCCGCGATCGCACAAGGTGCGCGGCTCGTTCTGGGCGGCGCGGTGCCGCCGGGGCCGGGAGCGTTTTATCCGCCGACCGTACTCGCCGAGGTTGGAACCGGCAACGTGGCCTGCCGGGAAGAGGTCTTCGGCCCGGTCGCGGCGGTGATCCGCGCCCGCGATGAGGACGATGCGCTGCGCATCGCCAACGACAGCCGCTTTGGTCTCGGGGCCAGCGTCTGGACGGCGAATCCGGAGGCCGCGGCCTGGTGGGCGCCGCGCCTCGAAGCGGGACTGGTGTTCATCAACGGCCAGGTGCGGAGCGATCCACGACTGCCGTTTGGCGGTGTGAAAGCCTCCGGTGTGGGCCGCGAACTGGGACCGGAAGGCCTCCGCGCTTTCGTCAACGTCAAGACGGTCTGCGTGGGCTGAAATGAACACAAACGGCGCTGGGTCCAAACGGGCGGCGTGTGGACAAAAGCCAAGTGTTCCCCTTATAAGGGAGCCATCCCCCTGCGTTAACGATTCGTGATGACCAACAATCTCGTCATCGTTGAATCGCCTGCCAAGGCGAAAACCATCAAGAAGTACCTGGGCCGCAATTTCGAGGTCATGGCCTCGTTCGGCCATGTACGCGACCTGGTGCCCAAGAACGGGGCCGTGGATCCGGCGAAGAACTTTGCAATGAAGTACCAGATCATCGGCCGCAACGAAAAGCACGTGCGTGCCATCGGCAGCGCGCTCCAGAGCGCCGACGCGCTGTACCTGGCCACCGATCCGGACCGTGAAGGCGAGGCCATTGCCTGGCATCTGACCGAACTGCTGCGCGAGAAAAAGCTGCTGAAGAACAAGCCGGTCCGGCGCGTCGTGTTCTACGAAATCACCGAGCGCGAGGTGAAGAACGCCATTGAGAATCCGCGCGAGATTGCCACCGACCTGGTCAACGCCCAGCAGGCGCGGCGCGCCCTGGATTACCTGGTCGGATTCAATCTGTCGCCGCTGCTGTGGCGCAAGGTCGCTCCGGGCCTGTCGGCCGGTCGCGTGCAGAGCCCGGCGCTGCGGCTGATCTGCGAGCGCGAGGAGGAGATCCGCAAATTCGTGCCGCGCGAGTACTGGACCCTGGACGCCCGCGCGGAAAAGGGCGAGCAGGCGTTCACCGCCCGGCTGGTGGAATACAACGGCCGGAAAGTGGAACAATTCACGCTCAACGACGCCGGCGGTACCGCCGCGGCGAAGAAAATCATCCTGGCGGCGGCGCAGGGGCAGCTGCGGGTTGCCTCGGTGGACAAGAAACAACGCCGCCGCAATCCCGCGCCGCCCTTCACCACCTCCACCCTCCAGCAGGAGGCCAACCGCAAGCTGGGGTTTACCGCCAAACGCACCATGCGTGCCGCGCAGGACCTGTACGAGGGCGTGGACGTGGAGGGACAGACCGTCGGCCTCATCACCTACATGCGCACCGATTCAGTGAGCCTCGCGCAGGAGGCGCTCAAAGACCTCCGCGCCACGATTCTCAAGCGCTACGGCCAGAAGGCCCTGCCCGAGCAGCCGCGTTACTACAAGGCCAAGTCCAAGAACGCGCAGGAAGCGCACGAGGCCATCCGGCCGACCGCCGCCGCACGCGCGCCGGAGCAGGTCGCAAAATTTATGACGTCCGACCAGGCACGTCTGTACGACCTGGTCTGGAAACGCGCGCTGGCCTGCCAGATGGAGGCGGCGGTGTTTGATACGGTGGCCGTGGAATTGCAGGCTGGCGACACGCCCGCCGCCGGCACCTTCCGCGCCAATGGCCAGGTCCTGCTGGAGCCCGGTTATCTGGCGGTGTACAACATCAAACCGGACGACCCTCTGGAGCGGGACGAGGACGACGACGAAAAGCGCCTGCCGCCGTTGGAAGAAGGGGAGACGGTGCGCTTACTCGATGTGATGACGGAGCAGCATTTCACCGAACCGCCGCCGCGCTACACCGAAGCCAGTCTGGTCAAGACGCTTGAGGAGTACGACATCGGCCGGCCCTCGACCTACGCCACCATCATCAACACCCTGCAGGCCCGCACGTACGTCGAAATGCAGGGCAAGGCGTTTGTCCCGACCGACATGGGCATGGTCGTCAACCGCTTCCTCACCGAGCATTTCACCCGCTACGTGGAC
Source organism: Nevskiales bacterium (assembly GCA_022616655.1). Lineage (GTDB taxonomy): Bacteria > Pseudomonadota > Gammaproteobacteria > Nevskiales > Nevskiaceae > JACPFV01. Next base: position 5,842 of record JAKEEJ010000134.1, read on the forward strand.
TACACCTTCACGGCGCGTCTGGAGGATGAGCTGGATGAGGTCTCGCGCGGCGAGCGCGACTGGGTGCCGGTGCTCGAAGAATTCTGGAGCGATTTCAAACCCACCGTGGATCAGAAGATGGAACTGGACCGCCGCACCGTGTCGCAGGCCCGTGTGCTCGGCGCCGACCCGGCCACCGGCAAGCCGGTGTCCGCGCGGCTGGGGCGCTTTGGACCGTTCGTGCAGATCGGCTCCAAGGAGGATCCCGAAAAACCGCGCTTCGCTTCCCTGCGTGGCGCCCAGCGCCTGGACACGATCACCCTGGAACAGGCCCTGGAGTTGTTCAAATTGCCGCGCAAACTCGGCGCCACGCCCGAGGGCGAGCCGGTCGAAGTCAACATCGGCCGCTTCGGTCCGTACGTGAAATTCGGCAAGCAATACGCCTCGCTGCGCAAAGAGGACGATCCCTTCACCGTCGGACTGCCGCGTGCGCTGGAGCTGATTGCGCTCAAAAAAGAGGCGATCCGGGCCGCCACGCTGCACAGTTTCGACGGCACCACGGTCAAAATCATCAAAGGCCGCTTCGGCCCTTACATCAGCGACGACGGCCGCCGCGCGCGCATTCCCAAGGGCAAGGACCCTGCGGCCCTGACGCTGGACGAATGCCGCGCGCTGCTGGACGAACAGAACGCCGTAAAGAAAAAAGGCGGCAAGAAGAAAGCCGCCGTCGCGCCGGATGCTCCCGCTGCAACTGCCGACAGCCCGGCACCGGTAAAAAAGGGCAAGCCCAAGGTCCTGTCCGTCGGTGGGAAAACCAAGGCTTCTTCCAGGAAAAAAGCGCCGGTGCCCAAGGCCGCGACTTCTTAGGGTCTGTTATGAAGTGCGCTGAGAGCCTGCTTCCGGCCTGTGGCTGGGCGACGGAGCATCGGGCCGCACTTTTACCCGACGGCACTATTTCGCTATCCTCCCGACCCCCTGATTCCAGAATAAGCTTGGGAGCCTGCCGATGAAACAGCCCGTCCGTGTCGCCGTTACCGGCGCCGCCGGCCAGATCGCCTACTCGCTCATCTTCCGCATTGCCGCCGGCGAGCTGCTGGGCAAGGACCAGCCGGTGAGTCTGCATCTGCTGGACATTCCGGACATGCTCGAGAAGCTCAAGGGCACCGTCATGGAAGTCGAGGACTGCGCCTTTCCGCTGGTGCGCGGGGTGGTGGCCAGCGGCAGGCCCGAGGAGGCCTTCGAGGGGGTGCAGTACGCGCTGCTGGTGGGCGCGCGGCCGCGCGGCCCCGGCATGGAGCGCAAGGACCTGCTGACCGCCAACGCGGCGATTTTCTCGGTGCAGGGCAAGGCGCTGTCCGAGAAGGCCGATCGTGGCGTGCGCGTGCTGGTGGTGGGCAATCCCGCCAACACCAACGCGCTGATTGCGGCGAGCAATGCGAAGAAGCTGGATCCGAAACAGTTCCACGCGATGGTGCGGCTCGACCACAACCGCGCGCTGTCGCAACTGGCGGCCAAAACCGGCGCACATCCGAATGACATTGAGAAAATGATCATCTGGGGTAATCACAGTTCGACGCAGTATCCGGACCTGTCGCATTGCACGGTCCGTGGCCAACCGGCCAGGTCCCTGGTGGATTCGGCGTGGATTGAGAAGGAGTTCATCCCCACCGTGCAGCAGCGCGGCGCCGCGGTGATCAAGGCGCGCGGGCTGTCGTCGGCGGCGTCCGCCGCCTCGGCCGCCGTGGACCATGTGCGCGACTGGGCGCTGGGTACAAACGGCAAATGGGTGTCCATGGGCGTGCCCTCGGACGGCAGCTACGGCATCA
>JAKEEJ010000022.1 GCA_022616655.1 Nevskiales bacterium
GCCGTTGACCGGACGTGCGGTCAACGTCCCGGAATCTCCGAGACATACCGCCACCGGCGTGCAGTGGCTGCGTCTCAATCGTCAGGGGGAACCGGAATTCCATGCCCGGGCGACGACCCTGGACTATTACGCCGACGAGACCGTACGCCTGCGCCGGCTCACGCTGGAAATGCTGGGAGGTCTGGATTCGCCCTGGCGTCTGACGGCGCCCGCCGGGACCGCGCTGTTGTCCGAACGCCGCCTGCTGCTCGAAGGAGAGATTGCGGCCGAGAGTACCTCCAGTGAAGGAGCGCCGATCGTGTTTACCACCGACCGTCTGTGGGTGGACCTCCTGCGCCGTGAATTGCGCACCGAAAACCGGGTTACCGTGGAAAGCGGACCGCAACGGGCCACGGCCCGCGGGCTGCGCACCGGTTTTTCCGGCGAGCGCGTCCAGTTGCTCAACGAGGTACAAGTGGACTATGTGCCGCGTGATTAATTTACTGTTTCTTGCGGCCGGCGCCCTGCTGACGGCCGCCGCGCCACCCGCCAGCGAGCCCTCCTCCCGGGACCCCCTGTTGAGCGTACGCCAGGGTCCGCTCACCATCACCGCGGACCGTGCTGAATTCGAACGGGACGGACGGATGCTCTACCGCGGCCACGTGCGTCTCGTGTCCGGTCCGCTGGAGCTGAGCGGTGAGCAGCTGGATCTGCGCCAGTCCGTCCGGGGACAATACGAAGCGCGCGTGAGCGGCAATCCGGCACGGTTGATTCACACCGGTCCGGACGAGGCCGTGCCCGTCTCGGCCCGAGCGAACGAAATCGTTTACGACACCCGCAGTGCCATCGTGGATCTGAACGGTGACGCCCAGCTCGAACGCGGGACCGACCGGCTGAACGGCGACACCATCCGCTACGACGCCGTGGCCCAGCGCATCAATGCCAGCGGTGTCAACGACGGGCAGATCAAACTGGTGATCCAGCCGCCCGGGACGGAAAAATCCGGGGACGTTTCCCCTTGAGCGCGCAACTGTCGGCCTACCATCTGGTGAAACGTTTCCGGAAACGGACGGTGGTGCGGGACGTCTCGCTCACCGTGCACTCGGGCGAGGTGGTCGGCCTGCTGGGACCCAACGGCGCGGGCAAAACCACGTCGTTCTACATGATGGTCGGTCTGATCGCCGCCGACGGCGGGAGCATCGAAATTGACGGCCGCGACGTGACCCGCCTGCCGATGCATGCCCGCGCGCGCCTGGGCGTGGGTTATCTGCCCCAGGAACCGTCCGTGTTCCGGCGGCTGTCGGTGGCCGACAATGTTCTCGCCATCCTCGAACTGCGCCGCGATCTGGACGACGCTGCACGCCAGAAGGAACTGGAGCGTCTGCTGGCCGAACTGCACATCGCGGCCATCCGTGACAGCCTGGGGCTGTCGCTGTCCGGCGGCGAGCGCCGGCGCGTCGAGATCGCCCGCGCGCTGGCCGCCAACCCGCGCTTCATCCTGCTGGACGAACCCTTCGCCGGCCTGGACCCGATTGCGGTGCGGGACATTCACACCATCCTGACTCACCTCCGGGAGCGCGGGATTGGGGTCCTGGTGACCGACCACAACGTACGCGAAATGCTCCGGATCTGTTCGCGCGCCTATATTCTCAATGAAGGACAGGTCATCGCCGAGGGCACGCCCGAGGCGATCGAGGCGAATGAAACGGTCCGGAAGGTGTACCTGGGCGAGGACTTTTCCTGATAGCATCGCTGAGATTGAGATAGATTCCGCGTCGGAACATTCCATGCACCGTCTCCGCTACCGCCCGTGGATTTTGCCGCTCAGCGCAGTGCTGCTGGCGCTGCAGGTGCTGCTGCCGGTGTTGCACGCCCAGGCCATGGCGGCCGCGATGGCGAAGGATCCCTGGCTGGCGGCGCTGTGTGGCCGTGCCTCGCCGGTTCTGATCCAGAAACTGCGCGAGATCGCACCGCCGGAGATTCTCCGGCAGATAGACCCGAACCGCTCCTCGTTATCCCAGTTTGAATGTCCGGTCTGTGTTGTCGGAGGCAACGGTGCAGCACCGTTGCCCGTTCAGTCCGTTGCGATTGTCCAGTTTTTGCCGTTGCCGCCGGCAGTGGCGTCCGGCCGCCGGGTCTTTGTTCCACGCACCGCGGCTTTGCCGCCCCCCTCCCAGGGTCCACCGCTGTACTCCTGAGTCCTCCCCGTCCGGGGAGTCACTTTCCTTTTGATTCATCGGAAGGCCGTTCTGCGGCCCAGGAGTATTGCCATGTTGTTGCCGAATTCGATTCGGAAGTTGCTGTTCATGCTGTCAGGCCTGGCGTTTGCAGGCTTTGCGACGGCTGCGGAAACACCCGCATCCGCCGCCGATCCGGTTCTACTCGAACCCGTCAAGGTCGTCGGCGAGCACGAAGAAAACAGAGTCACCACCGCCACCAAAACCGACACGCCCCTGATGGAAACCCCGGTGTCGGTACAGACGGTGCCGGAGCAGGTGCTGCAGGACCAGCGCAGCAACACCTTGCAGGACGTGCTGGAAAACGTCAGCGGCGTGCGCTCCAGCAACAACGACGTTGAAGGTTATGTGTTCAACATCCGCGGGTTCCAGAGCCTGAATGTGTTCCGCAACGGCCTGCTGGAATCGTTTGCCATCGCCACCCTCAAGGAGACGGCCAATCTGGACCGCGTTGAAGTATTGAAAGGCCCGGCGTCCATTCTGTTCGGGCGTATGGATCCGGGCGGGGTCATCAACCGGGTCACAAAGAAGCCGCAGGCCGAGTCCGGGTACCGGCTGGAACAGGAATTCGGCTCCTACGGTCACGACCGCACGCAATGGGATGCCACCGGTGCCCTGAACGATGACAAATCTTTGGCGTATCGCGTGACGGGGGCTTACCAGGACAATGAATCCTTCCGCGATTTCCAGGGCGGTAAGCGCGCCTTCATCGCGCCGGCTCTGCGCTGGACACCCGGTCCGACAACGGTATTCACGCTGGAAGCGGAATACCTGGACAACGACGCACAAAGCGACATCGGCCAGATTCCGCAAAACGGCCGTCCGGCGGAGCTGCCGCCGCAGCGTTCATTCCAGGAGCCCAATGACCCGGACGACACCACTGAAGGGCATCTGCTGAGTCATGAGTTCACACACCGTTTCAACACCGGCTGGGTTCTGATCAACCGCTTTCACTACGCAGCCGCCGATCTCTACAAGCTCAACGTCGTACCCACCGCCCTGACCGGAAACACCCTGGACCGCGCCGTGCAATATCAGGCGCTGGACGGCGACACCTACGGTACCAATGTTGATTTCACGCAGGACTTCGCTGGGCTCGGTGGCCGGCACCGGGTGTTGTTGGGGCTGGACTACTTTCACGACTACTACAACTACGTGTATGCGGAGAACGCGACGAGTTCCATTGACATTTTCAATCCAGTGTACGGCACGGTGCCCGACAGCGACATGAGCCCGGCCTTTGCGCTGATTCCCGGTGGTTTCTTCAGCGCCGCCGATACCCGGCAGACGGGTGTCTACGTCCAGGATCAGGCCACGTATCTCGAAAAATGGCATGTGCTGCTGGGCGTCCGCTACGACTATTCCAGCCTGGGATCGGGCGGCGGCGCGTCCGCTGCAGAGGCCGAGGCTGATCTGGATGCCCAGACGCGGCAGTCGGATCGCGCCTTCAGCC
>JAKEEJ010000135.1 GCA_022616655.1 Nevskiales bacterium
GCCAAGTTTTCGCATCCCGTCAAAGTGCGAAAAACCCTTGTGCCATGCGGGTTTCAGCATGATTAAGGCCCGCGATTTACCCACACGACTTCACAATGAGCCAAATAATATATGGTGCCTTTCTAATACCAATATTGAATATCTACTTCTTCACGTTCTGTCTACACCATGTTCCCGGGTGTCCAAGAAACGGATATCCGGGAAACGCTCCTGGGTCATCTGCAGATTGACGGCACTGGACGCTAGGTAAACGAGATCGCCGAAGTGATCACGCGCCAGTCGCGTGTCGTTCTTGTCCTGAAAGTCCTTGAACTTCTTTTCGTCCTCGGCCGCGACCCAGCGCGCGCAGTGCACCGTGGCCGGCTCCAGGACCGTGTCCACGCCGTACTCGTCCTGGAGCCGGAACTGCGTGACTTCGAACTGCAGTGGGCCGACCGCGCCGAGGATGATGTCGTTGTTCACCAGCGGACGGTACACCTGGGTTGCGCCCTCCTCACACAACTGGTCCAGCCCCTTATTGAGTTGCTTGGACTTCAGGGGGTCCTTGAGCACCACGCGGCGGAATAAATCGGGCGCAAAATTGGGAATGCCGGAATAGCGAAGCTCCTCGCCTTCGCTGAAGGTATCGCCGATGGCGATGGTGCCGTAGTTGTGCAGGCCGATGATGTCGCCGGGCCAGGCTTCTTCGATCTGCTCGCGCTCGGCGGCCATGAACGTCAGCGCGTTGGACACGCGCACCGCACCGCCCAGGCGCACGCTGTGCAGAGCCATGCCCTTGCGATACGCGCCCGAGCAGATCCGCACAAAAGCCACGCGGTCACGGTGTTTGGGATCCATGTTGGCCTGAATCTTGAAACAGAAACCGGTGAATTTTTTGTGTTCGGGATGGATCGGATACGGCTGTCCCTTGAACTCGGCAACACGTGGCAGCGGCGGCGGCGCCCATTCCACAAACGCATCAAGCAATTCACGGACGCCGAAGTTGTTGATGCCCGAACCGAAGAACACCGGGGTCAGTTTGGCCGCCCGGTATTGTTCGAGGCTGAAGCCGTCGCCGGCCATGCGCACCAGCTCAATTTCCTCGGACAACGTTTTATAGACATGGCCGAAACGCTCTTCCAGGCCCGGCGAGTGCAGACCGTCAACGGTTTCGATCTCCGACACCCTCAGTTTCTCGCCGGAATAGAGGTAGAAGCGGTCCTCCAGCAGGTGGTACACCCCCTTGAAGTCGCGGCCCATGCCCAGCGACCAGGTTACCGGCGCGCATTTGATGTTGAGCACCCGCTCAATCTCGTCCAGCAGTTCCAGCGGCGGCCGGCCCTCGCGGTCCAGCTTGTTGATGAAGGTGACGATGGGCGTGTCGCGCAACCGGCACACCTCCATCAGTTTGACGGTGCGTGGCTCCACCCCCTTGGCCGCGTCAATCACCATCAGGGCCGAATCCACAGCGGTGAGCGTGCGGTACGTGTCCTCGGAAAAATCCTCGTGACCCGGCGTGTCGAGCAGGTTAACAATGCGACCGCGGTACGGGAACTGCATCACCGAGGTGGTGATGGAGATGCCGCGCTGCTGTTCCAGCGCCATCCAGTCCGAGGTCGCGTGGCGGCGGGCCTTGCGCCCTTTGACCGTGCCGGCCATCTGAATCGCGCCGCCGAACAGCAGCAGTTTCTCTGTGAGCGTGGTCTTGCCCGCGTCCGGATGCGAAATGATGGCAAACGTGCGGCGTAACGCCGCCTGTTCGGCGATGGAATTCATGAGAGTGGAAAGTCCGGCTGGGCGCGGATTTTAACGCACGCGCCGGTCATAATGACGATCCATTCAGGAGTCTTCAAATGGTGGACTTCGGCCAGACCGTAACGCTGGTGATCGCGGCGCTCGTTCTGATCAGCATCCTGAGCAGCGTGCTGTCGTTCCGGCTGGGTGCCCCCCTGTTGCTGGTATTTCTGCTCGTCGGTCTGTTGGCCGGCGAAGACGGCTTTGGCCGCATCCACTTTAATAATGCGCCGGTGGCCTACCTGGTCGGCTCACTGGCGCTGGCCGTTATCCTGTTCGACAGCGGTTTTGCCACTCCGTTGCGCAGCTTCCGTTTCGCCGCGGCGCCGGCGGCGGCTCTGGCCACGCTGGGCGTGATCCTGACGTCTGCCATCGTGGGTGTCGTCGCGCACGAACTGCTGCCGCTGAACTGGATCGAAAGTCTGCTGCTGGGCGCCACCGTCGGGTCCACCGACGCGGCGGCGGTGTTCTTCCTGCTGCGTAGCGGTGGCATCCGCATCAAGGAGCGCGTGCGCTCGGTTCTGGAAATCGAATCGGGCAGCAACGATCCCGTCGCGATTTTCCTCACACTGACCCTGTTGACCCTGATCCCGCTGGCGCAACCGCTCGACGGTTTCGGCACGTCGCTGCTGTTCAGTCTGTTACAGCAATTCGGGCTGGGCGGCATCCTGGGGCTGGCGGGCGGCTGGGCGGTGGTGCGGCTGATCAACGCCTTCAACATTGACACCGCGCTCTATCCGCTGGTCGCACTGTCGGCCGCACTGTGCATTTTCGAAAGTACTAATCTTGCCGGTGGCAGCGGCTTTCTGGCGGTTTACCTTGCGGGCCTGTATGCCGGCAATCGGCCGCTCAAATCCAAGTATTCGCTGCGCCGGTTCCAGGCCGCCATCACCTGGCTGGCACAGATCCTGATGTTCCTCACGCTGGGCCTGTTTGCCACGCCTTCCCAGTTTCCGGCGGTGTTCGTACCGGCAGTGCTGCTGACCGTCGTGCTGACTTTTGTCGCGCGTCCTCTGGCCACCGTCATCTGTCTCGCCCCGTTCGATCTGTCGGGGCGGGAGAAACTGTTTGTCTCCTGGGTTGGACTGCGCGGCGCCGTTTCCATCCTGCTCGCGATCCTGCCGCTGCTGGCGCAGATCGAGAATGCCGGGCTGATTTTCAACACCGTGTTTCTGATGGTGGTGTTCTCGCTGTTGCTCCAGGGCTGGACCATCCGGCCGGTGGCGCGCCGCCTCCGCCTGGTGGTATCTGAACACGGTGGGCTGATTGACCGTCTGGACCTTGAACTGCCCGGCCGGTCCACGCACGAGCTGGTGTGCTATCGCATCAGCACGTCCAGTCCGGTACTGCTGGGCATCCCCATCCCACGTTGGGCACGACCGTCGCTGGTGATGCGCGATGACGAATCCCTCCGCCCACATCAGGCCGGCAACCTGCGCCCGGGCGATCTGGTCTACCTGTTCTGTACCGAAAAGCACGTCAAACTGCTGGACCGGATCTATGCCGGCAGCCCGCCCGGTGCGGACGAGCGCGAGTTTCTCGGCGATTTCTCACTGCCGCCGGACGCGACGGTGGACACCCTGGCCCAGCGTTACGGCCTGCCGGTACCTCCTGATCTGCGCGGCTGCACTCTCCAGGAGGCATTCGGCCTGCGGTTGCGCGGGCGCGCTGAGCTGGGCGACCGTCTGCCGCTGGGGCCGTTCGAGATGATCGTGCGCGACATCAACAGCGAGGGCGACATTGTCGAGGTGGGTTTACTGCTCGACAATCCCGACGCCGCGGGACGTTGAAGGGTCCCGCATCGCGCACGTGCAAGCGCACCCGCAGCGCCGTCAGTGCGCACAAAGACTCGCGGCGCAGAGAAATCATGCAGCCGCATCGCGATGGATGCGCAACAGCTCGTCCGCCAGCTCCCGCGAATCGAAACACTCATCGTCCAAAGCGACCAGCCGCTTGATGCGCGCTTCCAGTCGCTCGTAGGCCCCCTGAAACGCCTGCCGTTGTTCGGCCTCCGAACCGCGTACGCGCGCCGGGTCGGGCAGGCCCCAATGCACCTGCACGGGTACGCCGGACCAGACTGGACAAACCTCGTTCGCCGCCGCGTCGCACACCGTGATGACCAGATCCATGGCGGGAGAATCCGGCCGGCTGAACTCGTCCCAGCTCTTGCTGCGCAGGTCCGCCGTCGGCAGACCGTGCTGCTCCAGCAGCGTCAGCGCCAGAGGATGGACGGCACCGCGCGGATGGCTGCCGGCCGAGAAGGCATGAAAACGTCCCCGGCCCAGATGATTGAGCAGTGCCTCACCCATGATGGAGCGCACGGAGTTGCCGGTGCACAGCACCAACACGTGACAGGGGCGTTTAGACATCGCCGCTATCTATAGATAATGTTTGTGACATCAGAATGTCACACGCCAGCAGGGATCAGATTGCGCACCCATGTCCGCCCTGCTTTTCGATGTATTTCTGGTGGTACTCCTCGGCCGGCCAGAACGTCGGCGCGGGAATCAGTTCCGTGACGATGCCTCCGGCAAACGTATTTTTGTTGAGTTCGGCGATGATGCGCGCGGCCGAGGCTTTCTGTTCCGGCGTATGGAAAAAAATCGCTGAGCGGTACTGGCTGCCGATGTCCGGGCCCTGGCGGTTGCGCGTGGTGGGATTGTGAATCTCGAAAAAGAAACGCACGAGCTGCTCGTAGCCGATCTGCGCCGGATCGAATTCCAGCTGTACCGCTTCGGCGTGCCCGGTACGGTCGGTACACACCTGCTCGTAGGTCGGATGTTCGATCCGTCCGCCCACATAACCCACCTGGGTGGTGATAACGCCCGGGAGCCGGCTGAACTTGTATTCAATCCCCCAGAAACAGCCGGCGGCAAAGGTCGCTTTCTCGGGCGTGACCCTGGACGTCTTCACAGGTGCTGCACCGCGGTGACCGGACCGGAATCCGGAAGCACGATTGCTTTACTTTTCGGGATCGGGGTGTTCATATTCCGTTCAGGCATCAAGTGTAATTTGCACCGCGAGCGTAGCCGAAACCACGGCTATTCTAAATGCAATGACCTTTCAACCCTACAGGAGATTTTTATGAACAACCGCACGATTTTCGCCACGCTGGTGGCCGCCGTGCTGGGTCTGAGTGCCGTCACGGCACAAGCTCAGGACTCCACGACAACACCGGCCCAGACTCCGGCACCCGTCCCACCCGTCCGGGATTCCGGCGACCGGGTCGACGACCGTCTGGACCGCCGTGGCGACGTCAAGGATGCACAGCTCGACCGTCGCGGTGAACGTATTGATGACAAGCTGGACACCCGTGGCGAGAACGTCAACGAAAAACTGGACACCCGTGGCGAGAACATTAATGAGGCGCTGGACACGCGCGGTGAAAACATCAATGCCAAACTGGACGAAGCGTCCGAGAAAGCCATGGCCGCAGGCAATGAGGAGGCGGCCGCCAAGCTGGACAAGGCCGGCGACTACAAGGAAACCCAACTGGACCGTGCCGGTAATCGC
>JAKEEJ010000136.1 GCA_022616655.1 Nevskiales bacterium
ACTGAGTTTTCTCCCTCTCCCCGCTTGCGGGGAGAGGGGACTGGAGATACGAATGGACGCAACGGTTGTGATCACGGGCTTTGTGGCCCTCTACATCTTCATGCTCGCGGCTTTCACCGGCTACGAGATCATCGGCCGCGTACCGGCGATTCTGCACACGCCGCTGATGTCGGGCTCCAACTTCATCCACGGCGTGGTGGTGGTGGGTGCCATGTATGCCCTGGCCCACGCGCACACGTTGCTGGAACAGGTGATCGGATTCGCCGGCGTGGTGCTCGGCGCTGGCAATGCGGCCGGCGGGTATGTCGTGACCGAGCGCATGCTGGGCCTGTTCAAATCGTCCAAGCCCGAACCGAAGAAATAAGGAACGCCCATGAACTTCCTGATTCAGGCGTCTTATTTTGCCGCTGCGTTTCTGTTCATCTTCGGCCTCAAGCGCATGTCCTCGCCGGTCACGGCGCGCAGCGGCATCGTCTGGGCCGGCGCCGGCATGGTCGTGGCGGTGCTGGTGTCGCTGGCCTTTGTGGACACGGGCAATCCCAAATGGCAACAGAACCTGGGCCTGATCATCGCCGCGCTGCTCCTGGGGAATGTCTGGGCCTGGTGGCAGGGCCGGCGCGTGCCGATGACCGCGATGCCGCAGATGGTGGCGCTGTACAACGGCATGGGCGGCGGCGCGGCGGCGGCGATTGCCGCCATCGAACTCTACAGCGCGCACGCGCAGGGTTATGTGCAGCAGTCGCTGGCGCTGGCCGGCGCGCTGATCGGTTCGGTGAGTTTTTCCGGGTCGCTGATCGCCTGGGCCAAGCTCGAAGGCACGATGCAGAAGAGCGTGCGCTTCAGCGGCCAGAAAATTTTCAACGCCCTGGTGCTGCTGGCCACCGTGCTGGTCGGCCTGTCGCTGCTGGCCTGGTTGACGGACCTTAAAGTCACGCTGTTCTTCATCGGGGCGCTGGCGTTCGGCGTGCTGATGACGATTCCGATCGGCGGCGCCGACATGCCGGTGGTTATTTCACTTTACAACGCCTTCACCGGCATGGCGGTGGGCTTCGAGGGTTTTGTGCTGCAAAACCCGGCCATGATCATCGCCGGCGTGCTGGTCGGCTCGGCCGGCACGCTGCTGACGCTGCTGATGGCGCGCGCCATGAACCGCTCGCTGGCCAACATCCTGTTCTCCAACTTTGGCGAGACCGATGTCACCGGCGGGACGGTTACCGGCACGATGAAGCCGGCGGAAGCCTCGGACGCCGCGGTACAGATGAAATATGCGAGCAAGGTCATCATCGCGCCCGGCTACGGCCTGGCCGTGGCCCAGGCCCAGCACAAGCTCTACGAGTTCGTGAAGATGCTGCAGGCGGCGGGCGTGGAGGTGAAGTTCGCCATCCATCCGGTCGCCGGCCGCATGCCGGGCCACATGAACGTGCTGCTGGCCGAAGCCGGCGTACCGTATGACATCATCCACGACATGGAGGACGTCAACAGCGAATTCAAGGAGACCGATGTGGCGGTCGTGGTCGGTGCCAACGATACCGTGAATCCGGCGGCGCGCACGAACAAATCCTCGCCGATTTACGGCATGCCGATTCTCAACGTGGACCAGGCCCGGCAGGTGTATGTGATCAAACGCGGCCAGGGCAAGGGGTATTCGGGCATCGAGAACGAGCTGTTCTTCAAGGACAACTGCGCCCTGGTGTACGGCGATGCCCAGCAGGTCCTGGTGAAGATGATCCAGGCTCTGAAGGAACTGAGTTGAGCCGCAAGAGTCTGGATTGAAAAGCCCGTCATGGGCCCGTCGGGATTTCCAATGAAGCGTACAGCGCTAACGCGAGCAACGCGGGCGCTCGGCCTGAGCGTGGCGCTGATCGTCGGCTGTACCGACGAAACACCCGGTACCGCGTCGGAGAAGGGCGCGCCCGTGGTGTTGGCAGATGTTGTACAACGCGAGTTCGCGCCGTCGATTGAGGGTCTGGGCACCGCACGGGCGCTGGAGTCGGTGCTGGTGACGGCCAGCGCCAGTGGCCGCATCGAAGAAATCTATTTCAAGGAAGGTGCGCGCGTCGGCGCCCATCAGGCCCTGGTACACCTGGAAGACGATGAGGAGCGGGCCGAGTTCGCGGCCGCACAGGCCGAGGCCGAACTGGCCGAGGATCGCTATCGCCGCCTGCGCGAACTGACCGCGAAAGGCCTGATGCCGAAAGACCAGCTGGCCCAGCAGGAGCAGGTGCAGAAAAGCGCACAGGCCCGCCTGCAACTGGCGCGCGTCCGCCTGGAGCAACGCACGGTACGCGCCCCGTTTGCCGGCATCCTGGGGTTCCGACAGCTCAGCCAGGGGGCACTGGTACAGCCCGGGTCCCCCATCGTAAGCCTGGATGCCGTGGACACGCTGCGTGTGGAATTCTCGGTGGCCGAAACGCAGCTGGGCGAACTGGCCACCGGAGCCTCCGTGGACGTGCGCGCCGCCGCCTGGCCGGACCGCGTGTTCAACGGCACGATCCGGGCCATCGGCAGCCGTGTGGACGAAGTGACCCGCGCGGTACCGGTGCAGGCCCTGCTCGACAACCGCAACGGCACCCTCAAACCCGGCATGCTGCTGATGGTCACGGCGGCGTCACGGCCGCGCGCGGCGCTGTTCGTGCCGGAGTCCGCCGTCACGCCGGATCAGTCCCGGCAGTTTGTCTGGCGCGTCGATCCCGACGGTACCGCACAAAAAGTGGACGTGACGCTGGGCGCGCGCCTCCCCGGCTGGGTGGAAGTGGTGGACGGATTGGCCGCCGGCGAACGGGTGGTGGTGGAAGGCCAGGCCCGCCTGCAACCGGGTGTGCTCGTGCGCGAAGTGTCACACGCCAGCGCAACGCCGGGCTAAACCCATGTGGCTGTCGGACATTTCCGTCAGGCGCCCGGTCCTGGCGACCGTGATCAACGCGCTGCTGGTCGTGTTCGGCCTGCTGGCGCTGTTGAACGTCTCGGTGCGCGAGTACCCGGACGTGGATCCACCCGTCATTTCCGTCACCACCGACTACCCTGGCGCTTCGGCCGCAGTGGTGGAAACCAAAATCACACAGGTGCTGGAAAACCGCATCTCCGGCGTCGAGGGGATCCGCAGCCTGTCCTCGTCCAGCCGCGATGGCCGTTCCAACATCACCGTCGAGTTCACTCTGTCGCGCGATGTGGACGGTGCGGCCAACGACGTGCGCGACCGCATCTCGCGCGCCCTTGACGACCTGCCGGAAGAAGCCTACCCGCCCGAAGTCAGCAAGGCGGACGTGGATGCCAGTCCGATCCTGTGGATGATGTTCTCCAGCGACCGGCTGACGCCCCTTGAACTTTCCGATTATGCGGACCGCAACCTGGTGGACCGCTTCAGTGCGATTGACGGTGTGTCCGCCGTCCGCCTGAGCGGCGAACGGCGTCCGGCCATGCGCCTCTGGCTGGACCGCAAGGCCCTGGCGGCACGCCGTCTGACCGTGAGTGATGTCGAGCAGGCCCTGCGTGGCCAGAACGTGGAGCGCCCCGCCGGCCGGCTGGAATCTTCGGAGCGCGAATTTACGCTGCGCACCGGGCGCTCGTTCTCTACC
>JAKEEJ010000137.1 GCA_022616655.1 Nevskiales bacterium
AATTGCATGAGACCGGCCAACGCGGGGGACGGTAATTTCTTGTAGCGGCGCCCCAGGCCCTGCCAGTGCCATACGTCCGCCGAGACCTGATAGCGGTAGTGTTCGTTCGGGCGGTACAGCGGCGCGCCCACGGACTCGGCATGAACCTGGAGACTGGCGGGTGGATCGGGGTCTGCACAGACGGCGGGTCGCCGTGGCCGCAGAATACCGGCCTTCTCGAACCCGATTTGTTCCCGCGTGTCGCCCAGAAACTCGCCGTGATCAAGACCGATGGGAGTCACCAGGGCACCGTCGGCATCAACGATATTGACCGCGTCCAGCCGGCCGCCCAAGCCAACCTCCAACACCTGGATCTGCAGCCGTGCTTCACGGAACAGCCACAAAGCGGCCAGGGTACCAAACTCGAAATACGTCAGCGGTATGTTCCGTCGTGCCTGTTCCACCGCTGCGAAGGCCCGACACAACTCCGCGTCGGACGCCGCACGACCATTCACCGTCACCCGCTCGTTGTAACGCAGCAGATGCGGAGAGGTGTAACGCCCGACGCGGTACCCGGCGGCACCGTAGATTTCCGACAACAATGCGACACTGGAACCCTTGCCGTTGGTACCGGCCACGGTCAAGGTGCACAGATCCGGCGCGGGCAGCGCCAGACGCAGCGCCACCGTCCGGACACGCTCCAATCCGAGGGCAATGACCTGTGGATGGAGCGTCTCCTGCCAGTGCAGCCAATCCTCCAGTGTGGCGTTCGCCGTCGGAGGTTTGGACCTCATTAGTGTGGTATCCCGTAAATAGCCATCCAAATTCCGTTCACCCTTCGACAAGCTCAGGGCGAACGGAATCAAATAGTTGGCCGTTCGTGCTGAGCCTGTCGAAGCATGAGCGGCCAACAGTTACTTCTGGGACAGCACACTAGCCGCAGACCGGACGGAGTCTGCAGGGTTGAAGTGGGTCAGTAACGCCAGGATGCGGTGAATGCGCTCGCGCATTTCGCGGCGATCCACAATCAGGTCTATGGCGCCGTGCTCCAGAAGAAACTCACTGGTCTGAAGTCCTTCCGGAAGCTTCTGCCGCACGGTCTGTTCAATCACCCGCGGACCGGAAAATCCAATCTGGGCCTTCGGCTCGGCAATGTGCACGTCGCCCAGCATGGCCAGACTGGCCGACACGCCCCCCATGGTGGGATGGGTCATCACGGACACGAACGGCAGTCCGCGCTCGGCCAGCTTCGCCAGGGCTGCGCTGGTTTTGGCCATCTGCATCAGCGAAAACACGGATTCCTGCATCCGGGCACCGCCGCTGGAGGCGAAACACACCAGCGGAATCCCGTCATCCAGGCAACGCTGCACACCGCGTACAAATTTCTCGCCGACCACGCTGCCCATGGACCCGCCAATGAACCCAAATTCGAAGGCGACCACGACCAGCGGCAGGCCCATCAGCTGTCCACGCATGACCACCACGGCTTCGGGCTCCTGGGTGTCCTTGCGCGCGTCCGCGAGACGGTCCTGGTATTTTTTATTGTCCTTGAACCGCAAAGGGTCGCCGGTCTGAAGCCTGGCGCCGATCTCTTCACGCGGTTCGGGATCGAGAAAGCTGTTCAGACGGAGGCGTGCGGAAATGGGGCGGTGCGTGCTGCATTTGGGACACACCTCCAGCGTGCGCTCCAGCTCCGAGCGATAAAGCACGGACTGGCAGGATTCGCATTTAATCCAGAGTCCTTCGGGAACGTTGCGTTTTTTTTCGCCCGAGAGAACCTGTGAGGGCGTCAGCTTTTCAAGCCAGCTCATAAAGAACGGGGGACGGGAGTCAGGGGACGGGAGTCGGGAGACGCAAGACGAGAAGCGGGCAAAGAATCCAGGGCGTTGCGCATGGATCGAAGTTTAGCACTCAGTTTCCGTGGCAAGACGGCAGGTCTCGACTTGAATTTTTCAATCTCGGATACCAGTGCACTGCCCACCACGACGGCGTCCGCCATCCGGCCAAGCGCTGCCGCGGTTTTGGCATCCCGTACGCCAAACCCTACGGCGATGGGAAGTTCCGTACAAGCCCGTACCTCGGCCAGTCTGGATTTCACGCTGGCAACGTCCAGCGTCCGGGCGCCGGTCACGCCCTTGAGGGAGACGTAATACAGGTAACCGCTGCTCTCTCCGGCAATGAGCCGGATGCGCGGCACCGTGCTGGTCGGCGCGAGCAGAAAAATGCAATCCAGACCCTCGGCTTTCAGCGCGGGGGTAAGTTCCGGCGCTTCTTCCGCCGCCAGGTCCACAATCAGCACTCCGTCAACGCCGCTGTCCCTGGCGCGTCTGGCAAAATCGCCCAAGCCCATCGTTTCGATGGGATTGAGGTAGCCCATCAGAATCACGGGCGTGTGTGGATCCCGGCGCCGGAATTGGGCGACCTGGTCCAGCACCTGCCGCAGATGCGTATCGTGCGCCAGAGCCCGCTCACAGGCCCGCTGAATCACCGGTCCGTCGGCCATCGGATCCGAGAATGGGACTCCCAACTCGACCAGGTCGGCACCGCCTTCCACCAGAGCGTGCATGAGCGCCACCGTGTGGCGGGGGTGCGGATCGCCGGCTGTAATGTAGGGAATGAGTCCCGTGCGGCCTTGCGCCCTCAAGCGGGCAAACGTCATCGAAAGGCGGCTGTTTTTCCCGCCTCCCGTCTCCCGCCTCCCGTCTCCCGCTTTCATGTGAGCGCAATACCTTCCCGCCGGGCGATGGAAAAAATGTCCTTGTCGCCGCGCCCGGAAAGATTGACGACCATGGTCTTGTCACGTCCCAGTTTTGGCGCCAGCTTTTTTGCATAGGCCAGGGCATGGGCGGATTCGAGGGCGGGAATAATACCCTCGGTGCGGGTCAGTTCGTGAAAAGCGGCCAGTGCATCGCGATCGGTCACCGCCACATAGCGGACCCGACCCAGATCCTTGAGCCAGGCGTGCTCCGGCCCCACTCCCGGGTAATCGAGTCCCGCTGAAATGGAGTGCGTACCCAGAATCTGACCGTTCCGGTCGGCCATGAGGTAGGTGCGATTGCCGTGCAACACGCCGGGCCGGCCGACCGACAGGGGCGCGGCGTGCCGGCCGGTCTTCAATCCCAGGCCGCCCGCTTCCACGCCATACATTGCAACCTGGGCGTGTGGGAGAAACGGATGAAACAGACCGATGGCGTTGGATCCACCGCCGACACAGGCCACCAGCGCGTCGGGAAACCGGCCCAGCAGGGTCTGCGACTGCTGCACGACCTCGCGGCCGACCACGGCGTTGAAGTCGCGCACCAGCAAAGGATACGGATGCGGACCCGCGGCGGTACCCATCACGTAGTAGGTGTCGTCCACGTGCGCCACCCAGTCGCGCAGTGCCTCGTTGAGGGCATCTTTGAGCGTGCGCGTACCGCTGCTGACCGGCACCACCTCGGCCCCCAGCAGCTTCATGCGGTAGACGTTGGGCGACTGGCGCTGCACATCGTCAACCCCCATGTACACCACGCAGGCAAGGCCCAGCCGCGCCGCAACGGTCGCCGTGGCGACCCCGTGCTGGCCGGCGCCGGTTTCGGCAATGAGACGGGTCTTGCCCAGATGCTTGGCCAGCAGCGCCTGACCCACCGTGTTGTTGATTTTGTGCGCGCCGGTATGATTCAAATCCTCGCGCTTGAGATAAATCTCCGCCCCGTTCCACGCTTGCGTCAATCGCGTGGCGGGATACAGCGGCGAAGGGCGACCCACGTAGTGCGCCAGGTCCCGGTCCAGCTCGGCACAAAACGCCGGATCGCTCCTGAGACGGAAATAGGCTTCTTCCAGCTGGCGCAGCGGCTCCATCAGCGTTTCAGCGACAAAGCGCCCGCCATACGACCCAAAATGGCCTCGCGCATCGGGAACCTGGCTGAAATCTGTCATGGAATCGCTATACCCCTCATGCGCCATCGGCGTACCGCACCTGCTCAATAAACCGCTGCATTCTGCCGTGATCCTTGACCCCCGGCGCGGATTCGATACCGGACGACACGTCCACGGCGTACGGCCGCACGAGGCGCACGGCTTCGGCCACGTTTTCAGGCGTCAGCCCCCCCGCCAGGATCAGACGCGTCTTCACATTCACGGGAACGGTCCGCCAATCGAACGTCCGGCCCTGTCCACCCGATTCACCCTCTCCATGACTGTCCAGCAACAAGGCTTCGGCGGAGGCATAACGCCGCTGCCAATGGTCCACATCCGGCGTCGTCTTCATGGGCACGGCACGCCAGTACGGCAGACCGAAACCGCTGCAAAACTCCGGTGCTTCTTCGCCATGAAATTGCAAAACATCCGGTCGCAGGGCCCGCAAGACCCGCCAGACGGCGTCCACGGACGCATTGCGGAACAGCACTACCGACCTCCGGCTCCCAGGACACTATCAAGATCACCGGCGATCTGGCCCTGGCCGCGCAGGCCCAGTCGCAGGACGCCTCCAGCGTGACGCGCTCGGTGGC
>JAKEEJ010000138.1 GCA_022616655.1 Nevskiales bacterium
GGATTCAGCAAAGCCCTGCTCAAGGACTACGCCGGCAGTCTGGACGCTCAGGGGCGGCACTATCTCGAACGGATGCGCGCGGGCTCCCAGCGCATGGCCCACCTGATTGACGATCTTCTGACGCTTTCACGTATTACGCGCGCGCCCCTGCACCGTGAACGCGTGGATCTGGGCGGGCTGGCGCACAAAATTCTGGCCGAGCTGGCCGAACGGTCGGTGGACCGCAAGGTCGACGCGCGGGTGGCGGACCCTCTTGCGGTCCAGGCCGATCCGCGACTGCTCCGGGTGATGCTGGACAATCTTCTCGGCAATGCCTGGAAGTTCACCTCGAAACAGCCGGCGGCAGGGATTGAGGTCGGCCAGGAGGAGCGTGAAGGGGAAACGGTCTTCTTTGTCCGGGACAACGGCGCGGGTTTCGACATGCAGTACGCCCAGAAACTGTTTACCCCGTTTCAACGCCTCCATTCCGACGCGCAATTCGAAGGCACCGGCGTCGGGCTTGCGACGGTGCGTCGCATCGTCACGCGCCACGGAGGCAGAATCTGGGCCGAAGCACAGCCCGACCGTGGCGCGACATTCTTTTTTACCCTCGGAAAGCCGCCATGAAAGCGGCGCAGACCCTTCTTCTTGTGGAGGACAACGACGACGACGCCGAGCTGACCACCATGGCCTTCCGGGACGCGAACATCACCAATCCCATCGTTCGCGTCGGCGATGGCGCAGAAGCGCTGGATTATCTCTTTGCCCGTGGGAAATACGCCACGCGGAATGTCACCGACCTGCCGGCCGTGGTGCTGCTGGACCTGAAGCTCCCGCGACTCAACGGTCATGAGGTGCTGGCGGCGCTGCGCGCCGATGCGCGTACGCGGCACCTGCCCGTCGTTATTCTGACCTCCTCCACCGAGGACCGGGACCGGTTGAGGGCTTACAACGAGAAGGTCAACAGCTATATCCAGAAGCCGGTGGACTACGACCGGTTCGTGACGGCCGCGCGCCAGCTCGGTCTTTACTGGATGGTGTTGAATGTTCCGCCGCCGGAAAAACGGCCGTGACCGAAGCGCGACGCCTCCGCGCGCTGATCGTCGAAGATTCGCGGGATGACGAAGCGCTGCTCATTCTGGAACTGCGTCGTGGCGGTTACGAGGTTGTCCACGAACGCGTGGACACCGAATCCGCGATGAAGGAGGCTCTCGAGCGCGCCGCCTGGGATGTGGTGCTGTCCGATTACGCAATACCCCAGTTCAGCGCGCCGGACGCGCTGGCGCTGCTCCGGGGCATGGGTTTCGATACTCCGTTCATCATCGTTTCGGGGACCGTCGGTGAGGAAGCCGCGGTTACGGCGATGAAGAGTGGGGCCAACGATTACGTGCCCAAGGGCAGCCTCGCCCGCCTGTGTCTCGCAATCGAGCGCGAGCTGCGCGAAGCGGCGCTGCGCGTCGAGCAGAAGAAAATGCGGGAGCAGCTGCTGATCTCCGACCGCATGGCCTCCATCGGGACGCTCGCGGCGGGGGTGGCTCATGAAATCAACAATCCGCTGGCGGCGGTGATCGCCAATCTTGAACTCATCGCCAAAGATCTGGAACGGATCGTGGACGAACTCAAGATCGGCGAGCGCATGCAGGAAGTGCTTGAAGAACTGCACGATGCCCGCGAAAGTGCCGACCGCCTGCGGCACATCGTCCGGGATCTGAAGATCTTTTCACGCGCCTCGGACGAGGAGCGACCGGGCGCCGTGGACGTGCAGAAAATTCTTGAGTCCACTCTGCGGATCGCGCACAACGAAATCCGGTACCGGGCGCGCGTGGAGCGGAATTACAGCGCGGTGCCACCCGTCCATGCCACCGAGGCCCGTCTGGGGCAGGTGTTCCTCAATCTGATCGTGAACGCGGCCCAGGCGATTCCGGAGGGGCAGGCCGAACACAACGTCATTTACATTACGACCGGGCTGGAGGCCTCGGGCCGCGTGGCCGTGGAGGTGCGCGACACCGGATGCGGAATACCGGCGGAGAATCTCTCCCGGATTTTCGATCCGTTCTTCACCACCAAACCGGTGGGAGTTGGAACCGGCCTGGGGTTGTCCATCTGTCACCAGATTGTGAGCGGGTTTGGTGGCGATATTCAGGTGGACAGCCAGACAGGCAAGGGCACGGCCTTCCGTGTCCTGCTCCCTCCCGCACGCGCAGAAGAGGCCGTGAAACGGCCGGTGGTGAGTGTCGTGCCCGCCGCCCGTCGTGGGCACGTGCTCGTCGTGGACGACGAACCGATGATTGGCAAGGCGGTCGGAAGAATGCTGGGGAATGAGCACGAGGTGACACTCGCGTTGAATGCCGCCGACGCCCTGCGCCGTATGGTGGCGGGCGAGCGTTTTGACGTCGTCCTGTGTGATCTGATGATGCCGCATATGACGGGCATGGAACTGCACGCCGAGCTGCTCCGGATCGCGCCCGATCAGGCGGCCCGGATGGTGTTTCTGACCGGCGGAGCGTTTACCCTGGCTGCGCGCACCTTTCTGGACACGGTTCCCAATCAACGGCTGGACAAGCCGTTCGATACGCAGAAACTCCGTGCGCTCATCAACGACCAGATCAAACCGTAATCCCGATAGGGAGGCGCCCCCAACAGGATCGGGGGGCTCCGGAGCACGCGTACTGATGGCGGACGACGAGCCGGCGTTGCTGCGTGCCTATGCCCGCCTGCTGCGGCAGGCCGGTTACACCGTCGAGGAGGCCGTGGATGGAAACAGGGCGGCCCAGCTCGTCGCCGAGTCGGATTTCGATGCGATTGTGAGCGACATTGACATGCCGGGCGTCAATGGCGTTGAACTGCTGCGGCGGGTGCGGGGCCGCAACCTGGACGTGCCCGTGGTCCTGATCACCGGTCAGCCGGCCGTGGACACGGCCGTCCGGGCCGTCGAGTACGGCGCTCTGCGTTACCTCATAAAGCCCGTGGACGAAAAAGTTCTGGTGAGCAGCGTGGGCCGGGCGGTACGACTTCATCGAATGGCCAGGCTCAAGCGCCAGGCCCTGAGTCTCCGTGGCAAAGGTGCCGAACAGCCAGGTGATCTCGTGGGGCTTGAGGCGAGCCTGAACCGCGCCCTGCAGTCGCTGTGGATGGCCTACCAGCCCGTGGTGTCCTGGACGGGGAAATCGTTATTTGGCTTTGAAGCCCTGCTGCGCAGCTCCGAGCCTGCCTTGCCGGACCCCGGCGCCGTTCTGGCGGCCGCGGAAAGGCTGGGCCGCCTGGAAGAGCTGGGAAGGTGCATCCGCGCGAACGTGGCGTCCGTCGTCGCCAGGG
This sequence comes from Nevskiales bacterium, assembly GCA_022616655.1. GTDB lineage: Bacteria > Pseudomonadota > Gammaproteobacteria > Nevskiales > Nevskiaceae > JACPFV01. The sequence continues at coordinate 3,295 of JAKEEJ010000138.1, forward strand.
CCCCTGCCGGGTGCGTATTCGTGAATCTTCACATCCGCGACCTGCTCGACAGTTCCCTCTATGAAGAATCATCGCCACTTACGCGGGTCGCGGAGCGCGTGGTTCTGGAAATTACGGAACACGCCATGCTCGACGAAGTGAAGGACGTGCGGCAGTGCGTGGCCAGGCTCCGGGCTCTGGGGTTCCGGATTGCCATTGACGACCTGGGGGCCGGCTATGCGGGACTGACAAGTTTCGCGTACCTGGAGCCGGACGTGGTCAAACTCGATATGTCGCTCGTCCGGAATGTGCACGATCACTCCACCAAGCGGAAACTGATTGAATCCATGACGACGTTGTGTCGCGAGATGGGCATGCAGGTGGTGGCGGAAGGGGTGGAGGCGCTGGAGGAGCGCGACGCACTGATTGAATGCGGCTGCGACCTGCTGCAGGGCCACTTGTTTGCGAAACCAGCCCGGCCATTTCCCGACGTGGACTGGTGATGGCGGTTGAAGGGTTGTTGGGGCGAGTCCAACCGTAATGCCGGTGGAAAAGCCGGAGCCCCCGTGAAGTGCACCGAGGCTTTGAAGGGTTGGCTCCCGGAGTTGGACTCGAACCAACGACCCAGTGATTAACAGTCACTTGCTCTACCGACTGAGCTATCCGGGAACGGAAAACAGCAGGGCGCGAATTGTAGTGGTGCCCCCGGTCGGCCGCAATGAATACGGCTATTCGGCCAGAGCCTTGATGCGGGATACGGATTCCTGCAGTACCGCGTCGCTCGTGGCAAAGGACAGACGCAGATGGCCCGGGGTGCCGAAGGCAGAACCGGGGACCACCGCCACGCGGGCTTTCCGCAGCAGCACGTCGGTCAGTTCCAGATCGTTCGCGCAGCCCAGGCGCCGGAGGAGACCCTCCACATTCGGGAACGCATAGAAAGTGCCGTCTCCGGCCAGGCACTTGACGCCCGGAATCTGGTTGAGGCCCGCCACCAGCCGGTCGTGCCGGCCCTTGAAGGCCTTGCACATGTCCGTGACACAGGACTGGTCGCCGTTGAGCGCGGCCTCCGCCGCGACCTGGGCGATGGAGTTGGGGTTGGAAGTGGACTGCGACTGGATGTCGGCCATGGCCGTGATCAGCGGCGCCGGGCCACAGGCCCAGCCGATGCGCCAGCCGGTCATGGCGTAGGTCTTGGAAACGGCGTGGATGACCACGGTCCGTTCATACAGATCCGGGCAGGCATTGATGATGTTACTGAACGGTTCACCGGTCCACAGGATTTTTTCATACATGTCATCCGTGGCGATCAGCACCCGTGGATGTTGGCGCAAGACCTCGCCGAGAGCGGCCCATTCAGTCCGGGTGTAGGCCATGCCGGAGGGGTTGGACGGACTGTTGAGCCAGATCATGCGCGTGCGCGGCGTGAGGGCGCGCGCGAGCTGTTCCGGCGTGATTTTGAAGCGCGTGGCGGCCGTGGTTTCAACCATCACCGGGGTGCCGTCCGCCAGCAGCACCATGTCGGGGTAGCTGACCCAGTAGGGCGCGGGAATAATCGCCTCGTCGCCGGTGTTCAGGAGCGCCTGGCAGAGGTTGTAGCAGGCCTGCTTGCCGCCGTTGGAGGCGAGAATCTGGCCGGGTTTGTAGTCCAGACCGTTGTCGCGCTTCATCTTGGCGGCAATGGCCTTTTTGAGACTCGGTGTGCCGCCGACCGCGGTGTACTTGGTGAACCCGTCGCGGATGGCCTGCTGCGCGGCCTCCTTGATGTGAGCCGGCGTGTCAAAGTCCGGCTCCCCGGCCCCCAGCGAGAGCACGTCCACGCCTTGCGCTTTGAGTTCCGCCGCCCTGGCGGTGACGGCCAGGGTGGGAGAGGGCTTGATGCGGCCCACACGGGCCGACAGGGAGAGGTTCACGATGAAGGCTGGCTGCGCGAAAAACGGCGCGCAATCATACTGGACAACCGGCTGCGGCCCCAAACTCATCATCACGCATGGCTGAACCCCACGTGCAAATCAAGTCCGAACGCGTGCCGCGACAGGCCGCCGGATCGTTTCAACTGAAGGCTGATTGGCCGCCGGCCGGCGACCAGCCGGACGCCATTGAAGCCCTGACCCGCGGTCTGAGGGACGGGTTGACCCACCAGACTCTGCTGGGCGTGACCGGCTCCGGCAAAACCTACACCATCGCCAACGTGCTGGCGCGCGTACAACGTCCGACGCTGGTCCTGGCTCCGAACAAAACCCTGGCCGGACAGCTGTACGGCGAATTCAAGGAGTTCTTTCCGAACAACGCCGTGGAGTATTTCGTCTCGTATTACGACTATTACCAGCCGGAAGCGTACGTGCCGTCCAGCGACACCTACATCGAGAAAGACAGCTCCATCAACGAGCACATCGAGCAGATGCGCCTGTCGGCCACCAAGGCGATTCTGGAGCGGCGCGACGCCATCATCGTCGCGTCGGTGTCGGCCCTCTACGGTCTCGGCGATCCGGAGCAGTATTTTCAGATGGTGCTGCACCTGGTGAAGGGCGACCGGATCGGTCAGCGCGATCTGCTCAGGCGCCTGACCGAGATGCAGTACACCCGCAACGATCTCGAATTCCGGCGCGCCGTCTACCGCGTGCGCGGCGACGTGACTGACATTCACCCGGCCGAATCCGACGACGAAGCCATCCGGGTGGAGTTGTTCGATGACGCGGTAGAATCGTTGACGCTGTTCGACCCGCTGACCGGCGAACTCAAGCGCAAGCTGCCGCGTTACACCCTATTTCCCGCCACCCATTACGTAACGCCGCGCGAAAAAATGCTGGCGATGAAGGAGGCGGTCAAGGCGGAGCTGCGCGAACGGCTGGAACACTTTCGCAAGAACGGCAAGTTGCTGGAGGCGCAGCGTCTGGAACAGCGCACCCAGTTTGATCTGGAGATGATCCAGGAAGTCGGTTACTGCTCCGGAATCGAGAATTACTCGCGGTTTCTGTCCGGCCGCGAACCCGGCCGGCCGCCGCCCTGCCTGTTCGACTACCTGCCGCCCGACGCCCTGCTGGTGATTGACGAAAGTCACGTGACCGTGCCGCAGCTCGGCGCGATGTACAAGGGCGACCGTTCGCGCAAGGAAACACTGGTGAACTACGGCTTTCGCCTGCCGTCCGCGCTCGACAATCGGCCGCTGCGGTTTGACGAATTCGAACGCATCGCGCCCCAGATCCTCTTCGTGTCGGCCACGCCCGGTCCCTACGAGCAGGAAAAATCCGCACAGGTCGTGGAACAGCTGGTGCGTCCCACCGGTCTGGTGGATCCCGGGACGGAGGTGCGCCCGGCTATCAGCCAGGTGGACGATCTGCTCGGCGAAATCCGCTTGTGTACGGAGAAAAAGGAGCGGGTACTGGTGACCACGCTCACCAAACGCATGGCCGAGGATCTGACCGACTACCTGCACGAGAACGGCGTGAAGGTGCGCTACCTGCACTCCGACGTCGAAACGGTGGAGCGCGCCGAGATCCTCCGCGATCTGCGGCTCGGCACCTTTGACGTGCTGGTGGGCATCAACCTGCTGCGCGAGGGCCTGGATCTGCCGGAGGTCTCGCTGGTGGCGATTCTGGACGCCGACAAGGAAGGCTTTCTGCGCTCGGAGCGTTCATTGATCCAGACCATCGGCCGCGCGGCGCGGCACCTCAACGGCAGGGCGATTCTGTACGCCGACCGGACGACCGGCTCCATGCAACGGGCGCTGGCCGAAACCGACCGGCGGCGCGAGAAGCAGAAAAAATACAACCAAACGCACGGCATCACCCCGCGCGGCATCCGCAAAGCCGTGGCCGACGTTCTGCACGCGGGTTATGAAGAATTGTCCGCCAGTCGCGCCCTCAAGGCGGCGGAAGATGCGGCGAGCTACAGCAGGCTGCCCCCCGAAAAGCTGGCCAGACTCCTGGCCAAAATGGAAAAAGAGATGTTCGATGCGGCCCGCAATCTGGAATTTGAACAGGCGGCCCGCAAGCGCGATGAAATTCGACGTGTCCGTGAGCAAGGCCTGAACGCCACCGCAGGCCAAAGACTCGTTTGAGCAAGGCTGCTTTGCAAAGAGAGTGGTCGCTCCGGTATCGTGCACGCGCTGCTCCGGAAACCGGTGTGGTTTATAGTTTCCTCATGCAGGCGCGTAGCTCAGCCGGTTAGAGCACCACCTTGACATGGTGGGGGTCGGTGGTTCGAGTCCACTCGCGCCTACCAGGCAGCCGTCACTTCGGGAGGTTGGACCTTGGCCGAGGACAAGTACCGGCGCTTTCTTCAGGCCGGCGAGGTGCTGTTTCACGAAGGCGATCCGGGCGATTGCGCCTTCGTGATTGAAAGCGGGCAGCTGGAAGTGGTCCGCGACGTGGGCGCGGAACACAAGGTACTGGCGTTGCTGGGCCCGGGCGAAATGATTGGCGAGATGGCGTTGCTGGACCGCTTGCCGCGCTCGGCCACGGCGACGGCACGGCAGTCGACGCGGCTGCGTCCCCTTACGGCCGAACATCTAAAGGACAAACTGGACGGCACCGATCCTTTGTTGCGGCTGTTGCTCAAGGTGGTTTTGCAGCGCTATCGCGTGGCCACCGAGTCGCACGGCAGCGCGGTGGACTTGACCGGCAGCGATCGCGCGTCCGTGCTGGAACGCCTGCGTCTGGAGCAGGAGCTGGAAGAGGCCTTCGAACGGCGTGAATTTTCCCTTTATTTCCAGCCCATCGTGGATCTGGAGACCTATCGGGTGGCCGGTTTTGAAGCGCTGATCCGCTGGAACAGCCGCACGCAGGGTCTGGTCTTGCCGGGGGCGTTTATGCCGGCGGTGGAGGGATCCCAGCTGATTTACGATCTGGGCCGCTGGATCCTGGAGGAGGGATGCGCGGCGATCCAGCGGCTCAACGCGTTGCCGCGCCCGAAGGGGTCCAAGCCCTTGTTCATGGGGCTCAATCTGTCGGGCAAGCAGCTGGAGTCCGGCCGTGTGGCGGATGAACTGCGCGAGGCCATCCGTGCCAGCGGCGTCGAACCGCACACCCTGAAGCTGGAGATCACCGAGAGCTTGCTGATGACCAATCTGGAGCGCGCCGTCGGCGCGCTCCAGGATTGCCGCGATCTGGGCTGTCAGATCGCGATTGACGATTTCGGCACCGGGTATTCTTCGCTGAGTTATCTCCACCGCTTTCCGATCGACACCTTGAAAGTGGATCGCTCCTTCATCACACCGATGTTGACCGACAAGAGCAGCCGCAAGATTCTCAATGCCGTGGGCGGTCTGGCACACGCGCTGGGCATGAATCTCGTGGCCGAAGGCGTCGAACTGCCGGAGCACGCCGCGGCGCTGGCTGCACTGGACGTGGAGTACGCGCAGGGTTTTGTGTTTTCCAGGGCAGTCAACGAGCAGCAGGCGGGGGCTCTGGCCAGCGCCGACTGGCCCTGGACGTTTGCGCGCCACCACGCCTGACTTGTTGAGCTATGGGCGGACCGGCCCGCATTTCTGACAGAGGCGCCCGCTCGATTCCCTTGTGAGAAAGGCGGGCTCGCCGTAGAATCCGCGCCTTTCCACCAGTGTCCGCGGTTTTCGGACGCGGGAGTGTGGGCGCCGGCCCATGGGTCCGGCAACAGGCTTGAACCGGAGAGATGCCGATCACGCAGGAACGAGATGACCGTCGCAATTATCAGATCACGTCGCCGCGTGTGCGCGTGATTGGTGCCGACGGCGAGCAGGTCGGTGTCATGTTGACCCGCGATGCCGTGCTGAAGGCCGAGGAAGCAGGGCTGGACCTGGTGGAGGTATCACCCAACGCCGATCCGCCGGTCTGCAAGATCATGAACTACGGCAAGTTCGTTTATCAGAAGGACAAGGCCGCGCAGCAGGCGCGCAAGCGCCAGAAGCAGATCCAGGTCAAGGAAATCAAGTTCCGGCCAACGATCGAAGAGGCCGATTACCAGACCAAATTGCGTGCATTAACCCGGTTTCTGGACGAAGGCGACAAGGTCAAGGTCACGGTACGGTTCCGCGGACGGGAAATGCAGCACCAGGAATTGGGCGCGAAGATCATGGAGCGCGTGCTCGCCGATCTCGGTGTGCTGGCCGTGGTGGAGCAGATGCCGAGGATGGAGATGCGGCAGTCTGTGATGGTACTGTCGCCCAAGAAGCAGGGAGTGCCTGTAAAGGGGCATTGAGGTCTTTCCGACAGCAGGAGCGAACCGCTTCTGTCGGGAGATGTGCAGCAAAAGTTTTTTTACAAGCCGGAGCCGGCTCCAAAATATGCGCAAGCATTGCCGGATCGGGTATTAAATCGAGTTTAAGGAGTCGTACATGCCCAAGTTGAAAACCAATCGCGGTGCGAAGAAGCGCTTTGCCCGTACGGGAAAAGGCGGATTCAAGCGCTCGCACTCGCACAAGCGGCACATCCTGACCAAGAAATCGGCCAAGCGCATCCGCAATCTGCGCGGGCCGACGGCGGTCCATCCGTCCGACGTAAAGGAAGTGGCGCAGCTGCTGCCGTACAGCTGAACGGCGGTACACGTCATAACAGGTCCCAGAGGAAAAGTACACCATGGCAAGAGTCAAACGCGGCACGACCAC
>JAKEEJ010000139.1 GCA_022616655.1 Nevskiales bacterium
GCTTCGGCCAGCAGTCTGGCCTGCGGATTCCGGCGTGGATCGGAATCGAACAGACCATCCTGGTCGGTCAAGATCACCAGCAGATCCGCCTCCACCAGATTGGCCGCCAGGGCCGCGAGCGTGTCGTTGTCGCCGAGGCGGATTTCATCGGTGGCCACGGTGTCGTTTTCGTTGATGACCGGCACCACGCCAAACTCGAGCAGCGTCTGTATGGTGCTGCGGGCGTTGAGATAACGGCGGCGGTCCGACACGTCTTCGTGGGTCAGCAGCACCTGTGCCGTGTGCAAACCGTGCGCCTGGAAACCGGACTCCCAGGCCTGGACCAGCCCCATCTGCCCCACGGCAGCGGTCGCCTGCAACTCGTGCAGCACGGCCGGCCGCCGGCTCAGCTTCAGCCGCGCCATGCCCTCGGCCACCGCGCCGGAAGACACCAGCACGATCACGTGCCCCTGCCGGCGCAGCGCGGCGATCTGGGCGGCCCAGTCGGCAATCGCCACGCGATCCAGTCCCTGCCCCTTTGCCGTGAGCAGTGAACTGCCGATCTTGACCACCCAGCGGCGCGTCTTCATCCGTTTTTCCGATACGCTCATCGCGTCTCCACACTGTGCGCTTCCAGCCATTGCATCGCCGCCCGGCACAGGGCCTCCGTACCGTCGTGGGCCGCGGCGGAAATGGCGAACCAGGGGCCTTTCCAGCGCAGACGTTTGACGATCTTCCCACACACGGTTCTGACCGTGCCGGGCGCCAGCACGTCCACTTTATTAAAGACCAGCCACTGCGGGCGCCGGGCCAGGCTCGCGTCGAAAGCCTTCAGTTCCCTGCGGATCGTGCGGACGTTGGCGGCCACGTCGCTGCCGTCCGGCGGCGACACGTCCACGAGGTGCAGCAGCAGGCGCGTGCGTTGCACGTGCTTGAGGAAGCGGATGCCCAGTCCCGCGCCCTGCGACGCGCCGGCAATCAACCCCGGAATGTCCACCATCACAAAACTTTTCAGCGGCCCGACGGACACCACGCCCGGCTGCGGACACAACGTGGTGAACGGATAGTCCGCAATTTTGGGCCGCGCCGCGGAAACCGCCGCCAGCAGGGTGGACTTGCCGGCGTTGGGCAGGCCGAGCAGTCCCACGTCGGCCAGGAGGCTGAGTTCCAGTCGCAGGTTGCGCTGTTCGCCGGCCGTGCCCGGCGTGGACTGGCGCGGCGCGCGGTTGGTACTGGACTTGAAGCGCGCATTGCCGAGGCCGTGCCAGCCGCCCTGCGCCAGCAGCAGACGACAGTGCCGGCGCGTGAGTTCGCCCATCCCTTCGCCGGTATCGGCGTCGAAAACCCGGGTACCCGGCGGCAGGCCGATCTCCAGATTCGCGCCCTTGGCACCGTGGCAGTTTTTTCGCCGACCCGGCGCACCGGATTCGGCGCGAAACACACGGTTGAAGCGAAAATCCGCCAGGGTATTGAGATTGAAATCCGTGACCGCATGCACGCTGCCGCCGTCGCCGCCGTCGCCGCCGTCCGGTCCGCCGAACGGGACTTTCATTTCGCGCAAAAAGCTCACATGACCGCGGCCGCCGTTGCCGGCTTCGACACGAACGGTGGCTTCATCAACGAATTTCATGGCAAGGGAATGGCGATGGGCACAAAAAAACCCCGTTGCCGGGGCTTTTATTGTGGATCGGGGTCAGCCCGCGACAATGTTGACCACCGTGCGCCCACCCTTCGGGCGAAACTCCACCCGGCCGTCGGCGCCGGCAAAGAGGGTGTGATCGCGCCCCATCCGCACATTAACGCCCGGATGAACCCGGGTGCCGCGCTGGCGGACGATGATGTTGCCCGTCACCACCTGCTCACCGCCGAACTTCTTGAGTCCCAGGCGCTTGGAATGGGAATCGCGGCCGTTGCGGGTACTGCCACCTGCTTTTTTATGTGCCATGTCAAACCCTCATTTCGCCCCGGCTCAGGCCCCGACAATTTCGGTAATCCGGACTTCGGTGTAATTCTGCCGGTGCCCCTGTTCCTTGTGGTAATGCTTGCGACGCCGGTGCTTGATGATGCGGATCTTGTCGCCGCGGCCGTGTCCCAGAACTTCGGCCGTGACCTTGCCGCCCCTCACCACCGGAACGCCAATCGTGTGTCGATCGCCGTCGGCGATCATCAGCACCTCGTCAAACGAAACGGTGCTGCCCACGTCCGCCGTCAGCGTTTCCACTTTGAGCTTTTCGCCCGGGGCAACTTTGTATTGTTTGCCACCGGTCTTGATCACGGCGAACATCGGAAACTCCAGAAAATTCTTGTGGTTAAACCCTTCAACGGCCCCGCTCGATTCCCATCCTGTGAGAATCCCGGGCCGGCCGAGGGGTCGCGCATTCTACGGAGAAGCCCCTCGCCGGTCAACGACACGCACCCGGCCCCGTGTGGCGATTGCTAACATGCCGCCTCCATGCACAATCCGCCCCGAATGGATCTGAAAGCCCTGTTGGCTCCGATCGCCGATGACCTGCGGCGCGTAGACGCCATCCTGTGCGAGCGCCTGGCCTCGGACGTGGCGCTGATCAACGAGATCGGTGCCCACATTACTGCCGCCGGCGGCAAACGCCTGCGGCCGGCCGTGGTGCTGCTGTCGAGCCGCGCGCTGGGCTGCCGGACCGACGAACCGGCGCAACTGGCCGCGATCATCGAGCTCATCCACACCGCCACGCTGCTGCACGACGACGTGGTGGACGGCACCGACCGTCGCCGTGGCCGTATCACCGCCCATGCACTGTGGGGCAATGCCAGCGCGGTGTTGTGCGGCGATTTTCTTTATTCGCGCAGTTTTCAGATGATGGTGGATGCCGGCCGCATGAGCGTCATGCGGCTGCTGGCCGACACCACCAATGCCATTGCGGAAGGCGAAGTCCTGCAACTCCAGAATCGCGGCGACGCCACGGTGACCGAGTCACGTTATCTGCGCGTCATCGAACTGAAAACAGCCCGCCTGTTTGCCGCCGCCGCCCGCCTGGGCGCCATCGCCGCGGAACAGCCCGAAACGGCCCAGCAGGCGCTGGCGTGCTACGGCCACGAGCTGGGCATGGCGTTTCAGATCGTGGACGATCTGCTCGACTACCGGGCCGCGCCCGAACACAGCGGCAAAAATATCGGCACCGACCTGGCCGAAGGCAAACCCACGCTGCCCCTGATCCACGCCCTGCGCCACGGTTCGTCCGCGCAGTCCGAATTGATCCGCACCGCGATCCTCGAAAAACGCATGGAACGGCTGGACGCTGTGCTGGCCGTCGTTGAATCCACGGGGGGGATTGCGTATAGTGCCGCGCTCGCTGCGCGCCACGTGGAGGCCGCCGTGGCCGCGCTGAACGCTGTTCCCGACTCACCCCACAAGGACGCGCTGATCGGCCTGGCCCGTTTTACCGCACAGCGAACATACTGACCCGGAGCGTAGCTCAGCTTGGTAGAGCGCTTGGTTCGGGACCAAGAGGTCGCAGGTTCGAGTCCTGTCGCTCCGACCAATTCTCCGTTTCCCGATCCGGGCCACCCCCTGCCATCCCCTCACAAATCTCCGCTTCGGCTGATTCTGATTGCGGAGGTCATCGGCGCCGCACTGTCCGTACTGGCGCTGGACTACACGCTGCGCGGCGTGCTGCCCGACGCCGTTCTGAATGCCGCGATGGTGCTCGTGCTGCCGGTCTCACTGGCCGCCCTTCTGATTCTGCCAAGGCTGATCGGGCACCGCCCTCGGGCTGCGGACGACCGCGCGCATTGACCTGAATCAATGCCGGGCAGGAAGCCCGGCGGTCTGATGGACCCTGTGACCGCTCCCACTTCACAGGTCGGCGAATGCCTATTCAAAGCCGGTGGTTGGACCGACTTTTCGGGCATTCCGACCGGTCGTCC